>CAZUUP010000598.1:0-3711 GCA_964623105.1 uncultured Akkermansia sp. | reverse complement strand
TGTCCCGCAATCCAGAGCCGGAACGACAAATCCAGTTCATCCGAATACAGGTAGAACCGCGCATCAAATCCCCCCAACCGCTCGAACCACTCCCGCGCGATGAAGTACGCGCAACCCTCCGGCATCAACACCTCGCGCACCTCCGCGTGCTGCAAACGCGTGCTCGGCAATCCGAACACATCCACGCCCCGCGCCCCGAGCGACTGAAACGTGTCGTCATCGTAGTTCAGCACCAGCGGCGTTGCCGCCGCGGCCCCATGCTCCGTCACCGCAGCCACCAGCACCTCGATGCACGAAGGCTCCAGCCACGCGTCATTGTTCAAGATCAGCAACCACCGCCCGCGCGCCTGCTTGATCGCGCGGTTGTTCCCCTCGCAATACCCCAGATTCCCCCCGTTGGCGATGAACCGCCCGTCGCTCCAGCCAGCCAGTAATTCTTCCGCCAACCGGTCGGATCCATCCGTGGAAGCGTTGTCCGCCATCAGCACTTCCACCCGGTCAAAAATCGTCTGCGCCCGCAACGACTCCAGGCAACGCTGCATCCACCGTGCCCCATTGTAATTCAGCACCACGATGCTGACCAAAGGATCCGGCGCTTCCGCGTCCGCCCGCCTGTTTGCCTCGCTCATGCGCCCCCTCGTTCCCCCGCCGCCCGTGCCTCCAGCCATGCACACGCCCGCGGCAATACCACATCCCAATGAAACGTCTTCGCCCGCTCCCACGCCTTCCGCCGATACCGCTGGAAATCCTCCGGTCTGCGCAACACCCCCTGCACCCGTTCCGCCAGTGAATCCGGCGTCTGCTCCTCGGAAACCAAACCCGTCTCACCATGCAGCGTCGATTCCACCAGCCCCTCCACCGGATACACCAGCCCCGGCGTCCCCATCGCATTGGCTTCAATCACATTCAACCCCCACCCCTCCCGCATCGACGTATGCGCCAGAAAATGCGCCCGCCGCAGGATTTCATTCTTCTCCGTTTCCCCCACCGACCCCGTCAACTTCACCCGGTTTCCCAGCTTCTCCGCCGCCACCACCCCGCGCAAACGCTCGAACTCCTCGCCCCCGCCCACGATCACCAACTCCGACGCCACTCCTCGCTCACCCAACCGCTGCACCAATCGCACCGCATGCTCCACCCGCTTGTTCGGCGCCAACCGGCACACCACCACCAACCGCACCGGCTCCACCAACTCCTTCGCCTCCAATTCCGGCAGTGCCCGGGTGTGAACTCCATACGGAATCAGCGTAATGTCCCGCACCCCATGCGTTCGCAGCCCATCACGCGTCGCCTCGCACGCCGTCCAGAACGGCACCGCCCGATAAGCCCAGTGCGTCCACCGCTCCTGCCACCGCCCGACCGCGCTCAACGGCCACGGATAAAACGCACTCCAGATCGGACCTAAAACCTCATGAATGTACGCCACACAATTCGTCCCGCACCACCACGGCGCATACCACGGAATTCCATGATGCTGATCGACCACCAGGTCAAACCGGGGCTGCCTTCGATACCACTGGATCGCCCGCCACACCGAGGTCCCCATCCCTCCACCCCGCACAATCTGAACGCCCCCGATCCGCTCCGTTTCCGCCGCCCCCGCAAAATGATTCGCAAACCACCACGCCTCGTGCCCCCGCCCCACCAACGCCTCCAGATACGCCTGCGTCACCCGCTCCGCCCCACCCGCCAGCGGATTTTTCGGGTCCCGCCAATTCAGCATCAGAAAGCGCATGGGTGCCAGAAGCGCGTGTTTATGCGGATTTCGTCGCAACTCTGACAACCACAAAATCTCGAGGTGCTCGCCCACTTCACATTCCGGCATTCCTGCCGGAGCCACCGCGCTGGCAAACCAAGCGAAGGCGGTAACGAATGAAACCTTGCGTAAGCCCAACCCCGCCGAGCGCGCCGCAGGCCCCTGGGGCGCGAGGCGGGCGATCGATCCGTGGCGGGAAGCGCATCCTGTCCCGCCGAAAATCCAAGCGTTGCGCAGCCAGTCGAGCTTCGCCGCCCCGACGGACGCGATGGAGGGCCGGACGAATACGTTCTTGCGCTGCGGTGAAGTTGGCCGGTGCCAGCCCGGCGGTCCGGCCCCCGTCCACCCCTTCACTCATGCGCTTCATCCCGGTCAGGCGGGGTCGTGCCAACGCCAGAAACACCTCCCGATTCCGCTCGCTCACAAGCCCGCCAATTTCTCTCCCAGCACCCGGATGGACACCGCCTCCGCCTTCTCCGCCAGCGGATAGCATTGCCTGCCCGGATGCACCACCAGCAACTGATCCAGCTTCAAGTCGGCCAGCGCGACGTGCATGGATTTGCTCATGCTCACCGCGTCCGAGTATTTGACCTCGATCCCGATGCGCCTGCCGTTCACGAAGACCAGCAAGTCCAGTTCGTGGCCGGAGTGCGTGCCCCAAAAATACGCCTGCCGGTCGCCCGTCACCCGCAACACCTCCTCGATGACAAACCCCTCCCACGACGCGCCGAGCTTCGGGTGTCCTTCCAGTCGCGCAAACGATTCCACCCCCAGCAATTCGTGCAAGATGCCGCTGTCCCGCAGGTACACTTTCGGCGACTTCACCTGCCGCTTGCCGAGATTCTCAAACCACGGCGGCAATTGCCGCACCATCAGCGCACCGGTCAGGATGTCCAGATGCCGCTTCACCGTCGTGTGCGCTTCGCCCAGCGAGCGCGAGATGTCCGAGGCATTCCAGCTTTGCCCGTGATAATGCGCCAGCATGTTCCAGAGCCGGCGCAAGGTCATCGGCGGCACCTGCACGCCGAACATGCGGATGTCCCGCTCCAGAAAAGTCAGGATGAAATTCTCCCGCCACGCGCGGCTGGCCGAATCATTCTCCGCCAGGAACGACCGGGGAAAACCACCCCGCCACCACAACGGGCGCAACGACTCCGTCCCCACTTCGGCCAGGCTGAAGCCCGCCATGTTCACAAACGCCACCCGCCCCGCCAGGGATTCCGAGCTGTTGCGAATTAAGTCAGGCGACGCGCTCCCCAGCAGCAGGAAGCGGGCGGGCAACGGTCGCCGGTCGCTCAACACGCGCAGCAGAGGAAACAGGTCAGGCTTCCGCTGCACCTCATCCACCACCACCAGGCCCTTCAGCGGCTCCAAGGTGGTCATCGGATTGGCCAGCCGTTCCAAGTCCGAAGGCGCCTCCAGATCGAAATACTCGTGCGCCTCCTCCGCCGCCAGTTGGCGGGCCAAAGTCGTCTTGCCGCACTGCCGCGGGCCGATCAGCGCCGTCACCGGGTTTTGCCGCAACGCCAACCGGATGGACTCAGTCAACTTGTTCCGTTGAATCTCCACTCCGTTCATCTGGAAAATTGAACACCCAATGCTCAAAATACGCAAGTTTGATGCATCCGACTGATAATCAGAAGATTAAACATGTGAAAAACTCGCCACCACGGCAAAATGCGCAACGAATGGCCACCACCTTGCGTGACGCTTACCTTCAACCTGCACCTGCGTCGAACAACTTGATCCAGACGGTCCAGCGGCTCGAATTCTTGGTTGCGAGCGGGCATGGTATCTCGACGCTTCGGATCAGCGGCCCGGGAGAAACCTCGTGCCGCCGCACCGTTTCATCGCTGGCACGCCCGAGCGCAGCCTGGATTCGGCGCCGGGCGCATCTCAGCTATTGGCAATGACCAGTACGCGCCGTCTCAGTCCCGCAGGGACGACCGATAATA
>CAZUUP010000597.1:0-3733 GCA_964623105.1 uncultured Akkermansia sp. | reverse complement strand
TCCGGTTCAGGGGGAGGGGTGCTTCACCCGCGCGAGCGGCCCGCCATTGCCGAGCGCCTCCTCTCCCCGACCCTCTCCTCCGTTCGGAACGGAGGAGAGGGAGACGGAGATGGCGGACCGGACGGGGCTCCCAATCGGCACGTTGACGAGCCAGTATTTCGCGAATTTTTATCTCGATGGGCTGGATCACTGGATTCACGAGACGCTGGGGTGCGGAGCGTATGTGCGCTACATGGATGACTTCGGGTTGTGGCACGATGACGAGCGGGTGTTGCAGGGATGGCAGGAGGAGATCGCGCAGTGGCTGCAGGCGCAGCGGCGGCTGGAGTTGAAGGGCAGTCCGCGCCCGGCGCGGTGTCGCGAGGGCGTGCCGTTCCTCGGGTATCGCGTCACGCCGCGGGGCGTCCTGCTGGGGCGGCCGGCGCGGCGGCGGTTTGTCGCGCGGCTGACGGGCTACGAGCAGGCGCATGCGGCGGGCCGGATGTCGGAGCGCGAGCTGCAGCGGCGGGCGGATGCGCTGCTGGCGTTTGTGCAGGTGGCAGATTGCCGACGGTGGCGGGCGCGGGTCATCGCGGCCCTGCCGGGAACGGGGGACGCATGAGCGTGATTTTGGAGTGCGGTGACTTGTCACCGCTTTTTCAAGGCGACTTGTCGCCGTCAAACTGCGCGGAGCGTCGGCGAGGCACGGGGCGTTCACAGCTCGCGCCAGCGGTGGCACGCGCGTGCGACCGGAGCCGCACGGAAGTTCGACGGCGACAAGTCGCCTGCGCCAAAGCGGTGACAAGTCACCGCACTCCAAATCCGCCGCTCCGCGACGACACGGAGAGCCGTGCCACCACCATCCGGGGAGCACACGCGCCCACGCGGGTCGTTTTCCGCACTCTCGCGGAAAACCCGGGCGCAAGGAAGATGTCCGTGGTCCCGATCACTCGTCGCGGGAATCCGCGCCGAGACTGCCCTGACAAGCACCGCGTCCGTCTCCCTCGCCCCGTGAGGCACGAACGGGGAGAGGGCCGGGGAGAGGGGTGCTTCGCCCGCGCGAGCGGCCCGACGATGCGGAGCGCCTCCTCTCCCCGGCCCTCTCCTCCGTTCCGAACGGAGGAGAGGGGGACGGAGTCCCCGGTGCGGGCGGCACGAACTTTCGCAAAGAAGGACAACATCCCGGTGCGTGCGCCGGGGGCGGCTGCGAGGGCGCAGCCAGCCACACGCGCGGGCGCATGTGCTCCCCACGAGCTTCACTTTCGCAGACCTAAAGCGCCCACCGCGTGGTGCGCGGCGGCTCCTGGAACAACCAGGCGCAGAACTGCCGCGCGGCGTACCGCAACCACAGGGAGCCGGGCAACCGCAGGAACAACCAGGGTTTCCGGCTGGCCGCAGCTCACCCGCCCCGCAGCAGCGCGGCGGCTGACCCGGTCTGCGAAATTCCGCCGTTCGCGGTGGGAGAGCAGTGGTCTCCGGGGACTGGTAGGGACGCCCGCAGGCGTCGGCCGAACGTCCCCGGAGGCTTGCTTTTCAGGTTTCGTTCCCGGGCGTTGGCCTGTTCTTGAAAACCTTCCCGATCAAACACATGACCGCTGAGGCACCACGGATTTTCCAACTGATTCCGCTGTATCCACCGGCGTGGGCCGAGGTGTTCGGCGAGGATGACGCGGGGATTTTTGCCGAGTGTGTCGTGCAGGGCGCGCCGTTCGTGTGGCGGTGGATTCCGCCGGGGAAATTAATGATGGGTTCGCCGAAAAATGAAACCGGGCGTTACTCCGACGAAGGTCCGCAGCATGAGGTGACGATCACGCGCGGCTTCTGGCTCGGCGAGACGCCGGTGACGCAGGCGCAATGGCAGGCGGTGATGGGGAACAATCCGAGCCAATTCAAAGGCGAGGACCGGCCGGTGGAACAGGTGAACTGGCACGAGTGCGTGGCCTTTGCCGGCAAGCTGAATGAGGCACTGCCGGGCTTGTTCGCCACGCTGCCCACGGAGGCGCAGTGGGAATACGCGTGCCGGGCGGGATCTCAGAGCGCCTATCACCAGGCCTCGCCTTGCTCGCCGGTCGTGGAGAAAAATCCGCCGTTGGAGAAACTCGGTTGGTTCGCGGACAACAGCGGCCACGAAACCCATCCCGTGAAACAAAAACTCGCGAACACCTGGGGGCTGTACGACCTGCACGGCAACGTGTGGGAGTGGTGCCGGGATGATATGCGACCTTACACCGACGCACCGCAGCGTGATCCGGTGGGACCGCTGGAAGGCGCCCCCCGCGTGGTGCGCGGCGGCTCCTGGAACGCCCGGGCGCGGGACTGCCGCGCGGCGTGCCGCCTCCTCGGGGGGCCGGGCTACCGCCGGGGCGCCCGGGGTTTCCGGCTGGCCGCAGGTCAAGAGCCAAGGGCGGCGGAGCCGCAGGGAGCGGAGCGACCGGGAGCGGAGCGACGCCCGGAGGCGGAGGGCTGAGGGACGAGGCCCGGAGCCGGAGGGCGTGGCGGAGCGGAGGGGGCTGAGTGAAGGGCAAGATTCAGGTCGCGAAGGGGGCGGCGGGAAAGGCGTTTTGGGATTTTTCTCCGGAAGGAGTGGCTGGCCGACATGGATTCGAACCATGACTAAAGCCTCCAAAGGGCTCTGTGCTACCATTACACCATCGGCCAAACCGCAGCGAAGTTAGCGGGATCGGTGGGGCGTGCAAACTCAATTTTGGGCCTGGCCGAGCGTCAAGCGCGATGCATCCCGAAGTTTCGAGGAGGATTACGAACACCCTGCGCCCGGCCGGTGGAAATTCCGGTGTCGCGCGGCGTCAGCCCCTGTGCTGCAAGGGGAAGGCCTTGCGGGCCGCGCGGCGGGCCGGCTAATGGCACCGTCTCCTTGCGGCGCACGTTCGAAGCGGACGTGGACTTCTGCGCGCCGCCCCATGGGCGGGATCTCGTCCACTGTGCGGGCGCGCGTCGTGGCTCAGAACTTCGGGACGCCCGGGCCGAACGGCAAGTGTGGCGGGATGGGGTGGTCCGCCGCCTCGTGTCGGCGGGTTTCGGCGACGCGGTCAGGGTTTGAGGGCGGCGCGGAGGAAGGGTTCGAAGATGTCGGCCTGGCGCATGAAGCCGAGGTCGTTGGCGTGGGAGGCGTCGGTGGCGCCTTCGGTGTCGTCGCCGTAGAGGTGGTCGCCGGGGATGTAGGAGAGCTTGGTGATGCCGTCTTTGAGGAGTTGTTCGTAGGCGGCACGGAGGGCGGCGTGGTTGTCGTCGTGGAATTTGGCTTTGGCGGGGGTGATCCAGTCGTTGGTGAAGCGGCGGTCCTCGACGAGGATGATGGGGGTGTTGGGGCGGGCGGCGCGAAGGAGTTTGACGAGGGGGACGCATTTGGCGGTGACGTCGGCGGGGCCCATGTTGGGGAGGCAATCGATGACGTATGCGGCAGCGTCGATCTCAGTGAGGAGTTCGCCGACGGCGGTATCCATGCGGCCGTTGCCGGAGAAGCCGAGGTTGATGACGGGGCGGTCGAGGCGCCGGCCGAGGATGGCGGTGTGGACCATGCCGGGGCGGGAGGCGCAGGCGCCGTGGGTGATCGAGGTGCCGTAGAAGACGACGGGGCGTTCGGTGCGAGGGGCGAGGCCGGTGAATTTGGCGCCGGCGGGGACGCCGATTTCGAGGGCTTCGATGCCGTTGTAGAGGGGCAGGTAGGCGGCGTATTCGCGGAGGCCGGGGGCGAGGCCGGAAATGATGGTGGTTTCGACTTTTTGCGCGCCGGGGC
>CAZUUP010000596.1:0-3745 GCA_964623105.1 uncultured Akkermansia sp. | reverse complement strand
GCGCCAGCTCGCCAAGAACGGCAAACACGTCGTCCTCATGCGTGACCTCACCGACTCCATGTACAACCCCGCCCGCTGGCCCCACGTGAACCACTACCGCGGCACCGACCTCGTCATCGAACACATCGAAAAATTCGTCGCCCCGACCATCACCTCCGACCAGCTCCTCGGCGGCAAACCCTTCGTCTTCAGCACCGATCCCGACCACCGCGGCGGCAAAAAACCCTGACCGCCCGCACGTTCCTTCGACCTGCCGCGGCCTCATTTTACATGACTTTCGCCGTCCCGACCGGCTAGCCTGAATCATCAAGCCCGCGCGCCCTGACGGACGTCCCAAACGCGTCCTTCGCACCGCCGGGCCGCCACAAACACCAACCCATCCCGACCATGACCCCACTGCTCCCCGCCGTCCGCAAGTTCCTCGCCAGCCAACCCCTTAAACTCTTCATCGGCGGTGAATGGACCAACGCCGCCAGCGGTGCGACCTTCGAAACCCGCGACCCCGGCAATGGACGCGTCCTCGCCACCGTCGCCGCCGGCGACCACCGCGACATCGACCGCGCCGTCAATGCCGCAGCAGCAGCCTTCCGCACCAGCGGCTGGGCCACCCTTCCCCCCAACGACCGCGCCGTTTACCTCCACCGCCTTGCCGACCTCGTGGACAAACACCGCGACATCCTCGCGCAAATCGAATCCCTCGACGTCGGCAAACCCCTGCCCCAGGCCCGCGGCGGCGACATCCCCAACGTCGCCGCCACCCTGCGCTACTTCGCCGACCTCTCCGTCCACACCCGCCGCCGCGAACCCATCGCCGTCTCCGGCTACGAGGCCCGCTCCGTCCGCCTCCCCTACGGTGTCTGCGGTTTCATTTTCCCGTGGAACTTCCCGCTCCTCCTCGTCGGCTGGGGCATCTCCCCCGCCCTCGCCGCCGGCAACACCGTCGTCATCAAACCTGCCGAGGACACCCCGCTTTCCACTCTCTACTTCGCCCAGCTCGTCAAGGAAGCCGGCATCCCCGACGGCGTCGTCAACGTCGTCACCGGCCTCGGCGAAACCGCCGGCGCCGCCCTCTCCCAACATCCCGGTATCAAACGCATGTCCTTCACCGGCTCGCCCGAGGTCGGCAAACTTGTCGCCGAAGCCTGCGGCCGCAATCTCGTCCCCGTAAAACTCGAACTCGGCGGCAAGGGCGCCGCCGTCCTGTTCGACGACATCGACATCGACCACGCCGCCGGCGCGCTCTCCTCCGCCCTCACCCTCAACACCGGCCAGGTCTGCTGCACCGCCACCCGCTGGCTCGTACACGAAAAAATTTACAAACGCTTCGTCAACCGCGCCTCCAAAATTCTCTCGGGCCTCCACATCGGCCACGGCCTCGACCCCGCCACCCAGATGGGCCCCGTTGTCAGCGAAAAACAACGCCGCCGCGTCCTCAACTACCTCGAACGCGGCGAACACGAGGGCGCCAAAGTCCTCCTCCGCGGCGGACCCGCCAACGTCAAAGGCCACGCCGGCGGATTCTACGTCAAACCCTCCCTCCTCGGCGGCGATCCCGCCAACGTCGCCTGCCGCGAGGAAATCTTCGGCCCCGTTGCCTACGTCGTTCCGTTCAAGCAGGAGGACGAAGCTGTCGAAATCGTCAATCGCTCCACCTACGGCCTGGCCAACAGCGTCTGGTCCGCCGACCTCAACCGCGCCAACCGCGTCGCCGAAACCATGGTCGCCGGCAACAGTTGGATCAACGCCCACAACCTCTTCCCCCACGGCGTCCCCTACGGCGGCTGCAACCTCAGCGGACTCGGCGGCGGCGTGAACAGTCCCGAAACCCTCCTCGACTACCTCCGCCCCCAATCCGTCGTCCGACCCCTCGCCCTCTGAGGCTTTCTCAAAGGAAGCTCCTCAAACCGTTTCGCGAGTTCCGTATCTACGCAGCGCCCGCTGCCGCCGCCGCGCAGCAGCGGATCGCCTCACCCGTCCGCTGTCTTCCCCCCCTCTTTGCGTCCTTTTGCGTTCTTTGCGGCCATTCAACTTCGCCTTCCCGTTCACTTCCCCCCGCCCGCGCCCCGCTTGAAGATATCCACCGCCACATCGTTGCCTTGTCGCGCTCCCGGCGTACTGCGCCCCTCCGCAACAATCCGCTGCAACTCCTTCACCAACCGCTGCACCGTCTCCGCGTTCGCCGACTGCACATTGTTCGTTTCCGCCACATCCCGCGCCAGGTCATAGAGCTGGAATTCCGGCAGCCCCTCCTTCCGCGCCGTCGCTTCCCCGGGCGCCCCCCAACCCCCGCTGCCCGCGCACAACTCGAGCTTCCAGTTGCCTTCACGAATCGCAAACCGGCCCTGAATGCTGTGATGCACCGTGCTCGCCCGCAACGTGCGGCCCGTCCCGCGCAACTCCGGCAGAAAACTGAAACTGTCCTCGCCCGCATTCTCCGGCAACCTGACCTGCAACATCTCCGCCACCGTCGCCAGCAAATCCGTGTGGCAGATCGTTGCCGCACAACGCGAACCCGCCGCCACCATCCCCGGCCACCGCACCAAAAACGGCACCCGATGACCGCCCTCCCAGATGTCCGCCTTGTAACCCCGAAACGCCCCGCTGGCAAAATGCCCCGCCCGCTCCAGCTTCGCCGTCCCCGCCGCTGGCGAACACCCGTTGTCCGCCGTGAAAATGACCAGCGTGTTGTCCGTCAGGCCGTTGCGCTCCAACGCCGCGAGCACCTCGCCCACCACCGCATCCGTCTGCATCACAAAGTCCCCGTAATCGCCCAGACCGCTCCGCCCCTGCCACTCCGCTGCCGGCACGATCGGTGTGTGCGGCGCCGTCAGCGGCAGGTAAAGAAAGAATGGCCGACCCGCCCGCGCCCCCGCCGCGCGCTCGTTCACATACTCCGCCGCCCGCCGCCCCAACCGCGGCAACATCGCCACCGGTTCGATCCGCTCGATCACCCGGTCATTCTCAATCAGCGCGGACATCGTGCGCGCATTGGAGCAGCCCCAGAAATAATCAAAGCCCCGCGTCACCGGTCCGCCCACGATCTTCGCCCCGACCGGCAGTCCACCCTCGCCCATTTTTCCCTTCCCCTTTTTGCCCGCCCCCGGCTTCTCCGCCGCCGCCGGCAATTCCGCGGTGAACCCCAAGTGCCACTTCCCCAAGCACGCCGTCGCATACCCCTGCTCCCGCAAAAAACCGCCCACCGTCAACCGGCCCGCCGCAATCAGCGGCTCATCATTGCCGCCATCCAGCACCCCGCTCTGCAACCGCGTCCGCCACGCATACCTCCCCGTCAACAACCCATACCGCGTCGGCGTGCATACAGAAGACCCGCTGTGCGCGTCGGTGAACGTCATCCCTTGCGCCGCCAGCCGGTCGAGGTGCGGCGTCTTGATCTTCCCCCGCTGCGGATTCAGGCACTGCACATCGCCATAGCCCAGATCATCCGCCAGAATGTACACAATGTTCGGCTTCCCCTCCGCGCCCGACGCACCCACCCCGGTCAATAACGCCAACGTCACAACGATCGATCTGAGCATAGCCACGACAAGGGGTTTCATGTTTCTTTCCCTGCGAAGGTACACCGGATGAACCCCCTCGATAAGAAATTAATCCTTCCTTCCACCCCAAAACCCGGCACGCCAGTCCCCAACTCGCCACCCGCTGGCCAAACACACCAACAACGCGCCACGAAGAGACGGGTTCAACTGCCACACCGCGCCCAACCACTTTCCGCCGCCGTCCAATC
>CAZUUP010000595.1:0-3751 GCA_964623105.1 uncultured Akkermansia sp. | reverse complement strand
CCGTCACGCTTCTCGGCGGCGGCCCCGACGTTCGCGTCGCGTGCCCGTTCTTTCACCTCAAAAACCTCCCCCGCGAAACCCCCATCACCCGCGCCTGGCTCTCGTGGCATCACCGCTACCTCCTCGAACAACGCACCTTCGCCCGCAGCCTTATCCGCTGGCTCCGCGAATATCCCCACGACATCGTCCATGCCGCCGACCCCGCGCTCGCGTGGATTCTCCAACGCTCCACCGCAGCCCACGGCGCACGCGTCATCTACAAAGACGGTCTCCTCCTCGGTCCCCCGTGGTGCAGCAAATTCGACCACGTCCAAGTCCTCGCCCCGTATTACCTGGAACAAGCCCGGGCCGCCGGCCTCAACACCTGCGGCTGGCACGTCATCCCGCACCTCGTTGATCCCAGCCGCTTCCAGCCAACCGCGAACCCCGTCGCCGCCCGCGCCGCGATGTTCCCGAACCGCTTCCCCGCCAACGCCTTCGTCGTCCTCGCCGTCGGCGACTTCTCGCCCGCAAGCAACAAGCGCCTTGACTGGATGGTCAGCGAAGTCGCCGGCCTCCCCGCCGCGGCCAACGTCCACCTCCTTCTCGCCGGTCAAGCCTCGCGCGCCGACCTCGCCGCCTTCGAGACACGCGGCCGCGCGGCCCTCGGCGAACGCATCACCTTCGCGCCAAACTTTCCCGCCGACGAAATGCCGCGCCTCTACGCCTGCGCCAACGTCTTCGCGCACGCCGCACTGCGCGAGCCGTTCGGCATCGTCTTCCTCGAAGCCCTCGCCAGCGGCCTGCCGGTCGTCGCGCACCATTTCCCCGTCACCCGCTGGATCATCGGCGACGGCGGCACCACCGTGAACGCCGAATCCCCCGGCGCCATCGCCGCCGTCCTCGCCGAGTGGGAACGCGACCCCGCCGCCCGCCACGCCCTCGCCCAACACGCCCGCAGCCGCGCCGTCACCAACTTCGCCCCGGAAAAAATCGTCCCCCTCTACCAAAGCCTGTATCAATCTGTCCGCAGCACTTGAACCTCGATGAACCATTTTGAAAATCCTGGTAGGGACGCGTTGCCGCGCGTCCGTACCTTTTCCCGAAACCGTCCGCCAAAGCCGGACCCCTCCATTCAGCCCGCCGCCGCCCCGTCCCGCGCCTGACCGATGAACGTCGTCTTCATCAACGAAAACACGCTGGGACACGCGTCCTACCTGCTCCCGTTCGTCACGCACCTCGAGCAGCACCCCGAGTTGGGCATCCAACCGCTCCTGCTCAACGCCACGCCGCTCCCCGAATCCCTCCGCGCCCAAGCCGATCGCACCATCCCCGGCCTTCGCCGCTTCGGCCTGGACCTCCACAGTGCCCGCTGGCGAAGGCTCGTCAGCCGCCACGTCCGCCGGCAACTCGACGAACTTCGCCGCCAGCACCGCGTCGATGCCGTCGTCGTCAACACCCAGAGCATCGCCCTCGCCCTCGCCGACCTCGCGCCGCAACTGCCGCTCTTCGTCTGCCTGGACGCCACCTTCGCGCAACTCGCCCGCAGCCGCTGGTTCGCGCCCAACGCCGTCAGCCGCGCCCTCCTGCCCGTCACCCTCTCCCCCATCCGCTCCCGGGAACGCAACCTCTTCCGTCACGCCCACCGGCTCCTCGCCTGGTCCGAACCCGTGCGCGAATCGCTCCGCCAGGACTACGCCATCTCCCCCGAGCGCATCGCCATCCTGCCGCCTTCCCTGGAGATTCCCCCGCAGCGCGACACGCGGCGTCCTCCGCATCGGCGCCCGCAAATCCTCTTCGTCGGCGGCGACTTCCGGCGCAAAGGCGGCCTCGTCCTCTCCGAAACCTTCCGCATGCACTTCGCCGGCAGTTGCGATTTGCACCTCGTCACCCATTCGCCCATCCGCGAGGAACCCGGCGTGTTCGTCCACCACGGCGTCCAGGCCCGGTCGGCCGAATGGCGGCGTCGCTGGGAAGAGGCCGACCTTTTCATCTTCCCCTCCACCCTCGAAACCTTCGGCATCGTCCTCATCGAAGCCCTCGCCTTCCAGGTGCCCATCATCTCCGCCGATGTCGGGGCCGCCCGCTCCATTCTCGACCAAGGGGCCGCCGGAACCCTGTTGCCGGAAGTCACCCGCCCCGCCCTCGCCCGTGAAATCAAAGCCGCCCTCGCCGACACCGCCCTCGCCCGCGCGCGCGCCGACCGCGGCAGGCAACGCGCCAGCGACCTCTTCAACCTCGACACCAACACCCGCCAACTCGCCACCTGGCTCCACGCCACCCAACGCAAGTGATCACGATGAACCTCCCTGAAGCTGGTACCGCAGGCGTCCCCGCCTGCGAGTTCTCGGGGCGTCTCGCCCCGAGCGTTAATTGCACCGCTTGCTGCAACCCCAACGGGGTTGTGTCCTCCAGCCCAGGGTTGCGAGGAACGAGCTACCCTGGGTGGCGTCGGAGAAAATCTTCAACCCCAACGGGGTTGCGGCCTCGCTCGCAACCGGAGCGCGGGCGGCCCGCCCGCGAGTACGCTCATACGCGACAATATTCCCGGTTTCTTCTCCCCATTCCTTTGCCCCCATTCCTTTGCCAACCCCGCCTTTTCCGGCCGATGCCCGCGAGCACCATCAACCCCAACGGCGTTGCGCCACGCCGCCCGAGCCGTGCCGCAACCCCGTTGGGGTTGTGTTCTTTCAACCCGGTTTCCCAAGGTAGCTCGTTCCTCGCAACCCTGGGCTGGAGGCCGGAATCCCGTCGGGATTCTGTGCTCGGCTTTTCGAAATTGGTGCCGCCGCCCGCGCCATCACCTACCGCGTAAAACCCCGCCCCGCATGAGCGAAACCCTGCTCCAAAAAATCTGGCGCACCTCCCCCGCCACCGTCGTCCAGGCCGTGCGCCAACGCCTCGCCGGCCGCCACGGCCCCCGGCGCGTGCCGCCCTCGTGGGTGCGCATCCAGGCTGGCGCCCTCAAGGACCGCGAATTCCTCCTCGCCGCCGAACTCGGCGGCAGTTGGCGCGAAATGGTCGAGGGCACCTACGACCGCGACCTCTTCGCTCGCCTCACCGCCGCCGTCCCGCTGGCCGGCGCGACCGTCTGGGACATCGGCGCGCACTTCGGCTACCACACCCTCGGCTTCGCCGCCCTCGTCGGCAGCGCGGGCAAAGTCGTCGCTTTCGAGCCCAACCCCTTCAACCGCGAACGCCTCGCGCTGAACCTCGAACGCAACCGCGACCTCGCCCGAATCATCACCGTCATTCCCCAGGCTGTCGCCGCCGAGGACGGCACCGCCGAGTTCGTCTTCAGCGCCGACATCGACAGCGGCGACAGCAGTTGCAGCCACCTCGACGCCGCGCTCCCGCCGCGCCCCGCCGACGCCTACGCGCACTTCCGCCGCGAAACCGTCCCCACCGTCCGCCTCGACACCCTCCTCACCCAGCGCCCCGGCGAGATTCCCAAAGTCCTCAAGATCGACGTCGAAGGCGCGGAATGGCTCGTCCTCCAGGGCGGCCGCGAATTTTTCACCCGCCACAAACCCGCCATCCTCATGGAAGTCCACGACATCCGCCTCATGCTCCACGTCGGCAGCTTCCTCCGCGACCACGGCTACCAAATCCTCGGCGTGGACGAGGCCCACGCCACCCCCTCCCGCTGCTTTATCGTGGCGAAGTAGTTCGATCAGTTTTCGAGTTCCGCACCGTATTGCCTCCCAGCTCGCGCAAGCTTGCGGGTGACCGGCGTTTCCGCAGAATCCGCGCATGACCACCGCCCGTTCTC
>CAZUUP010000594.1:0-3763 GCA_964623105.1 uncultured Akkermansia sp. | reverse complement strand
GCGAACAACTGCGGAAGGACAATCCCGGCTCGGGGCAGGCGGCGCGGGATGTGTCGGTGAGCCTGAACAAGCTGGCGGACTTCCTGGCGGAGCGCGGGCAGGCGGGCGACGCGGACAAGGCGTTGGGGTACTACGAGCGTGCCTTGGCGATCCGCGAACAACTGCGGAAGGACAATCCCGGCTCGGGGCGGGCGGCGACAGACTTGGCGATCTCGAATGGGCGCTTGGGAAATTTCAAATTGCAGATGGGCCGCGGTGACGAGGTGCTGAAGCACTACCAAACGTCGTTAGAGATTTGGACTGCGGCCCGGCAAGCCAACACCAACTCGGCCGCTTACGCGCGTGGTTTGTCTGTCAGCCTGAACCGGCTGGCGGACTTCCTGGCGCAGCGCGGGCAGGCGGGCGACGCGGACAAGGCCCTGGGGTACTACGAGCGTGCCTTGGCGATCAGCGAACAACTGCGGACGGACAATCCCGGCTCGGCGCAGGCGGCGCGGGATGAGTCGGTGAGCCTGGAGAGGCTGGCGAGCTTCCTGGCGGGGCGCGGGCAGGCGGGCGACGCGGACAAGGCGTTGGGGTACTACGAGCGTGCCTTGGCGATCCGCGAACAACTGCGGCAGGACAATCCCGGCTCGGCGCAGGCGGCGCGGGATGTCCTGGTGTCGCGCTACAAACTGATGGCGTTTTTCACGGCACGAAAGGATGTGGTCACCGCTGACGCCCATGCCCGGGCGGCGTTGGCCATTTGCGATCAGTTCGTACGCGAGAACCGCCCGATGGACGCCCAGATGCGCGATGTCCACGCGGCGCTCAAAGACCGACTCCAGCCCGCGCGGGGGGCGCAGCCGCCCCCGCCCGCACCGAAATGAACTGTTCCACCGGCGCTGCGCGTACCGTCCGGCACCACGTCCTCACCCAACCGCACCCCGCACATCATGGCCGAAACCCGTTCCACCGACCCCGCGCCCAAAGCCACAAACCCGGACGCCGCCCCCGCCCACGCCCTCTGGGTGGAACTGACCACGCGCATCACCACGCAGAACCTCCACCACCGCAGCGGGGACGAGGAGACGGCGGCCAAGAGCGTTGCCAAACTTTTTCAAAAAGTCCGCGACCTGCTCGCTGCCAACCCCGACGCCCACGAATTCGAAAAGGTCGCCCTCCAACTCATCAACGAAACCCTCCGTCCCTACACCGCCCGCTGGGACGGCTGGATGACGCAGGACAAAGACCTCCGCGGCGAGGACGGCCAGGCCGTCCGCAAGTTCAAGGACGAATGGTATCGGCGGCAGTTCCGGCGCGAACTGCGGGCGTTGCAGCCGCGGTTGGCGGGGTTCAGGAAGGCATTCGAGGCGTTGAAGGATGACAAGGTGCCGGAGGCTTGGTGGGCGGCACCGGATGAGCAGCAGTTGGAGACCTTGCGGGCGGAGTGTGGGGGGCGGGCGGAGGTGTGTCTGGGGGCGGAATTGGCGCCGGGGATTCAGCGGCAGGTGCGGTTCCCACATGTGGACGAGGCGCAGCAGGCGGAGGTGACGCGGGCGATCAATGAGGCGGAGCTGGAGGAGATCCGGCGGCGGAGGGCGGAGGGCGGGGCGGGGGTGAAGAATGTCTCGGCGCTGGCGTTTTCGGGGGGCGGCATCCGTTCGGCGACGTTTTGCCTGGGGATCACGCAGGTGCTGGCGCGACGGGGGTTGCTGAGGGATTTCGATTATTTGAGCACGGTGTCGGGGGGCGGGTATCTCGGGGCGTTTTTGAGCGCGTATCTGGGGAGCGGCGATGGGAGCGGGGCCGGCACGGGGGCGGAGGAGCGGATCAAGCGGGCGTTTGGGCCGGGGGAGAATCAGCGGGAGCCGCGTCCGCTGCGGCATTTGCGGAATCACAGCCGTTATCTGGCGGAGGGGAAGTTCAAGGAGAAGGTGACGGGGATCGGGATGGTGGCGGCGGGGGTGGTGTTCAATCTGTTGCTGGTGTTGCCGGTGCCGCTGGGGGCGGTGTTGCTGACGCTCTGCTGCCATTGGTGGTTTGGGTGGTTTGGCCAGTTGGGCTGGGTGGATCAGGAGGCGGGCTGGGTGCCGGGCTGGGATGCGCCGGTGAGCCGGGTGTTCGCCGGGGCGCTGGCGGTGACGGGTTTGATGGCGCTGGGCTATCCGTGGTTGAAGGCCCGGGCCGAGCGCTGGCCGCGGCCGCTGGCGTGCTGGCGGGCGTGCTTTCCGTGGGTGGTGGCGGGGACGGTGTTCCTGTTGTCGTCGTGGCTGGTGCCGCTGGGTTTCCGGTTGTACATCGACCTGCGACGGGCGGGTTTTTCGGACGGGTTGGTAGAGATCAGCGGCCGGCTGGAGCAGTTGAGCGGGTTGCTGGGGTTGTCGCTGACGGCGGCGCTGGGGGTGGTGGCGACGAGGCTCAACCTGCAGGGACGGTGGGGAACGGTGTTTGCGAAGCTGGCGATCCTGGCGGCGCCGCTGCTTTATTTGTACGTCTTTTACGCGGTGGGTTACCTGCTGGAGTTCGCGCCCCCGGAGGACCGGTGGCAGACGGACTGGGTCGTGGGTGGTACGGCGATCATGGTGCTGTGGGGCTGGTGGTTGGTGGACATCAACACCTATTCGCCGCACGGGTATTACCGGGACCGGCTGAGTTCGTGTTATCTGGTGCGGCCGGAAGCGGCGGAAGGCCGGGGGCGGCAGCGCGGGTGGCGGAAGCTCGGGGCCGTGCTGCACCGGCTCGGCCGGAGGAGCGTGCCGGAAGGGGCCGCCACGGAATTGCCGGATGCCGATTCCTTGAAGCTCTCGGAGTTGAATGCCAGCGGCGTCGCGCCCTATCACTTGATCAACGCGACGGTGAACCTGCCGTCGAGCGACGAGCGCGAGCTGCGGGGCCGGCAGGGGGATTTCTTCCTGTTCAGCCAGCATTACTGCGGCAGTCCGGTCTGCGGGTATCACGCGACGCGGGCGATCGAGGAGGCGGATCCGCATCTGAACCTGGGGACGGCGATGGCGATTTCCGGGGCGGCGGCGTCATCGAACATGGGGTGGAAGTCGATCAATTCGCTCCGGGTGTTGCTGACGATTGCCAACGTGCGGCTGGGCTACTGGTTGTGCAATCCCCGGCCGGGCTGGAAGAGGCTCCGGGGACTGGGGGGGCCGGGGCCGTTGTTTTTGTTCCGCGAGATGTTCGCCAGCCAGATGGATGAGCACCGGCATTTTGTGAACCTCTCCGACGGTGGGCACATCGAGAACCTCGCGGTGTACGAACTGTTGCGGCGGCGGTGCAAGTTTATCGTGTGCGTGGATGGCGGGCAGGAGGCGGGGATGGAGTGCGAGGATTTGATGCGGCTGGAGCGGTACGCGGCGATCGATCTGGGCATCAAGATGCACTACGACATCGAGGATTTGAAAAAGCAGCCGAATGGCTACAGCCGCGCTTACGGGGTGATGGTGAAGATTGATTATGCGCCGCCGGGGAGCGAATCAGAGCGGAGCGAGCGGAAACCGGAGAAGGCGCAGTGGGGCTGGATGCTCTATCTCAAACTGGCGATGGTTGGCTACGGACCGGGGTATGTGATGGATTACAAACGGCAGCATCCGGCGTTTCCGCATGAAAGCACCGGGGATCAGATTTTCGATGAGGCGCAGTTCGAGGCGTATCGGGCGCTGGGCGAGGCGGCGGCGGAGAGCTTTTTCACGAGTGAACTGATCGATGGCGGAAAACCGGAGAACGTGGAGGCGTGGTTCGAGGCGCTGGTTTCGGCGTTGCTGCCGGACAA
>CAZUUP010000593.1:0-3776 GCA_964623105.1 uncultured Akkermansia sp. | reverse complement strand
AACCTCGAATCCCTCGGCAAACCCCAGCAACACACCGCCATCAAATACGAGGGCTGGCTCAACCTCACCAATCAGGGCCGCTACCAGTTCTTCCTCAAATTCAACGGCGGCTCCCTGACCATCGATGGCAAACCGATCATCCAGCAGGAACCCAGCGACCGCCGGGGCGTCAAGCAACTCGAAGGCTCTGCCGAACTGGCGGCCGGCTGGCGCAAACTCGAACTCATCTACTTCCACACCGGGCGCCAGGCCCAGTTCTCCTTCGAAATGACCGGCCCGCAATTCCCTCGCCAGCCCATCCCCGCATCGATGCTCTCGATCTCCAACACCAGGATTCCCGCTCTCGAACCGTTCAAAGTCGATGCCGTCCTCGCCGCCCGCGGGCGCGAGAGCTTCGGCAAACTCGGCTGCGGCAACTGCCACGACGACCTCCGCGTCCCCGCCCAACCCGGCCCCGCCCTTGCCAGCCTCAAAGCCGGCCGCGGTTGCCTCAGCGAGGCCAACGGGCCATGGCCGCGTTTCGCCCTCACCCCTGACCAACGCGCCTGGATCACACAGGCCCTGCCCCACGCGGAACAACCGCAGCTCAATGACACCCAGCAACTCCACAAAACCCTCGCCACCTTCAATTGCATCGCCTGCCACGAACGCTCTGGCCTCGGCGGCATTGCCCCCGAGCGCAACCCAATCTTCACCGGCACCCAGCCCGGTCTCGGCGATCAAGGCCGCATCCCCCCGCCCCTGACCCACGTCGGTGCCAAGCTCCAATCCGAATGGCTCGCCGACGTGCTCCTGCGCGGCAAACGTCAGCGCACCTATGTGGACGCGGCCATGCCCCAATTCGGCGAGGCCCAGGTCGGTCATCTCGTCGAACTTTTCCCCAAGGTTGACTCGCTCGAAAAAGTCACCATTCCCAAGATCGCCAACCTTCAGGAGTCCAAGGCCGCCGGCCACGAAATGATCGGCATGTCCGGCCTGAGTTGCATCGTCTGCCACGAGTTCAACGGCCAGAAATCCGGCGAAATGAGCGCCCTCGACCTCGTTTACGTCACCGAGCGTCTCAAAAAAGAATGGTTCCACCTCTACCTCCGCCAACCCGCCCGCTTCCATCCCACCGTTATCATGCCCAGCTACTGGCCCGATGGAAAATCCGTCCGTCCCAACCTTCTCGGCGGCGACCCCGCACAGCAAATCGAGGCGCTCTGGCTTTATCTGACCGACGGCGTCCGCGTAAAAAAACCCGTCGGCCTGTCCCGCGAATCCAGCGAACTGCGCGTCGGGGACGTCGCGGAACTCTGCCGCGGGCGCAGTTCCATCGGCTATCGCGGCATCGCCGTCGGTTATCCTGAACGCATCAGCCTCGCCTTCGACTCCGAGGAGATGACCCTTCGCCAGCTTTGGAAAGGAGAGTTCGCCAACGCTGACTTCGGCTCCTTCCGCCCGCGCGGCACCGACACCATCTCCTTCCCCCCCGGAATCCCCTTCCATCGCCTCAAATCGCTCGACGACAACTGGCCCTACAAAGGCAAGACCAGTTACTCGTTCCCGCAAGACCACGGCTACCAGTTCCGCGGCTATCACCTCGACGCCCTGCGACGGCCTACCTTCCTGTACCACTTTGGCGACATTGCCGTGCAGGACTACTTCGAGGATGTACGCGGCAAAGACGGCCAGGCTTACTTCCGCAGAACGCTCCGCTTCGAGACGCCCGCCTCGCAAGCCCCCTTCTACTTCCGCGCCGCCGCCGGAAAAAATGCCACCGCGCAATCCGAGCGCAGTTTCACCATCTCCCCCCTGCAACTGCGCATCACCAGCGACCACAAGGGCATCGTCCGCGAAGGCAACGCCGGCGAAGTGCTGATCCCCCTGACCCTGCCCCAAGGCCGCTCCACCCTCACCCTCGAATACCAATGGTAAACCTTCGCTGCCTGCTAGCCCTCGCAACTCTCGCATCGGCCCCCCTTCTCCACGCCGACGAAGACCTCGGCGCCATGTGGGGCACCGCCGCCGAGGAGGCCAAATACTACCCCATCGTCAACCTCGCGATTCCCACCGGCGTCCCCCTGCGCCCCGGCGGCCTCGAAGTCCTGCCGGACGGACGCCTCGCCGTCGGCACCCGCCGCGGTGACATCTACTTCATCAAGGGCGCATTCGACACCCCACCGAAGACCGAGTTCCACCTCTTCGCCAGCGGTCAGGACGAAATCTTCTCCCTCGCCTGGCGCGACGGCGCCCTCACCTCCACCTCCTGGGGCGAAGTCACCCGCATTGCCGACACCGACGGCGATGGCGTCGCCGACCGTTACGACGCGCTCACCAGCAACTGGGGCTACGCCGAGGGCCACGAATTCGCCTTCGCCTCCAAGCACGATCCCGCCGGAAACATCTGGGTCGCACTCGGCCTGAGCGGTTCCTACGAATCCCACAATCTCTTCCGCGGCTGGGCCGTGAAAGTGACGCCCGCCGGCAAAATGATTCCGGTTTGCAGCGGACTCCGCAGCCCCGGCGGTGTAGGCGCCAATGCCGAGGGAGCGATGTTCGTCATCGAAAGCCAGGGTCCGTGGAACGGCTGCTGCTCCCTCAAACACCTCAAGGAAGGCGGCTTTCTCGGCCATCCCGCCAGTTACAACTGGTACCCATTCGCAGCCGGCCTGAAGACTCCCGAACTCGCGCCCAACACCGGTTCCCGCATGGCCGTCGAAAAACGGCGCGTCAAGGAACTCGTGCCTCCCGCCATCAAGTTTCCCTACATCAAGATGGGCCGCTCCATCTCCGGTTTCCGCCTCAACCGTACCGGCGGCAAATTCGGCCCCTTCGACAACCAGCTCTTCCTCGGCGACTACAGCCTCAGCCTCGTCCTGCGCGCCACCACCGAGCAGATCAACGGCGTCTGGCAGGGCGCCTGTTACCCGTTCCGCGAGGGACTCGCCACCGGCATCATGAACGTCGAGTTCTCCCCCAAAGGCCAGCTTATCACGGGCGGCTTCACCACCAGCCGCCAATGGCCCGTCCGCGGCACCGAGCCCTTCGCCCTCCAGCGCATCGACTGGAACGGCGTCGTTCCCTTCGAAATCAAGGAGATCAACATCAAGAAGGACGGCTTCCTCATCACCTTCACCAAACCAATCGACAAAGCCATCGCCAGCCAGACCGACGCCTACACCATCACCACCTACACCCACATCTACCACGGCGCCTACGGCAGCCCCGAGGTGGACCACACCACCCCCCGCGTGACCCGCGCCATCCCCGCCGCCGACGGCCTCTCCGTCCTGGTTCATCTCGACCAGATCACCGAAGACCACATCCACGATTTCGACCTCGCCAAAATCACCGCCCCCGACGGCCAAAAGCTCCTGCACCACAAAGCCTACTACACCGTCAACGAGATACCGAAAAACTGAACCCCCGCCTTCAAGCCCACCCCCGAAACCTGCGCCGCCGGTTACCTCGTCCCCGCCCGCTTCCAATGCTGAACATCCTCCCCACCCCACCGCAAAATCCTCTCCCGGGGTCGGGAATGGCTTCTCGCTCCGCCCGTTCCCTTGGTTGACGCCATCGCGGACCACAGGCACTTTGGCACCATGCGCAAAATTTCAGCAGTCTTCGAGCCTTGTGCCGACGGCACCCTGCATCTGCCCATCCCGGCAGATTGGAAAGAAAAGCCCATCCGGGTGACCGCCGAACTCCAACCCGTCGAGACTGCCGACGACACGCGGACTGAATTGAAAGGATTCGGGTGCCTGCGCGCAAAACTCACGATGGCGCAGGATTTC
>CAZUUP010000592.1:0-3790 GCA_964623105.1 uncultured Akkermansia sp. | reverse complement strand
CGGACCGGATGGTCTCGGGGCTGAAACGGCGGAACTCGTCCGGGGTGAAAAGCCGCATGGAGTGCATGATTCCAATTTGCAGCAGGGCGGTGGACCGGCGGAAATCGTTGAAGCCCCGGGCGATTTCGTCATCCCGTCGCTGGATCAATTCGTAAAGCTTCAGGTACCGCTCGTGCGCGGTCAGGCCGGCGCGGTCGAGTTCGACCCGCGCCTCGGCCAGAATCCGGTCGCAAAACCGTTGGAGCGCCACCTGGCGGAGTTCACGGAAGACCTTCCAATCACTTTCGGAAACGCTGCGGAACATGGGCGGTTGATCGGGCGGACGTTGTCCGCCGCGACATGCTGCGAGCGGGGCCGCCGCATGAAATTACCGACGGCTGTGCCCGGCGGAAAGTTCAGGCCCCGGTCCGGCCTGCAGATCGGCTTCGCCATGCCATTGGTGAGGAAGGTCCCGCATGACCAGGGCGTGGTCGAAGTGAACCGTTCCGGCTGGAAAATCGGCCGGCGCGGCAAAAAACGAGGATTCCACCTGTTCGACAGCGAGCGGGTGCACACGCCAGCCGGCGGTTTCAAGGCGGATGCCGTCGTAGCGGCAGCAATCCCGCGTGACCGAGTAGCCCACGCTGCCGCGCTCGAAGAAGGCGGAGGACTCGGCCAGGGACCGGAAGCACGACGACGACGGGAGGGAATCGCAGGCGCGGGCGTGCAATTGAACCGTCATGCGCCCGTCCCGGGAGCGGATGGACATGGCGATACGGGTGCCATCGTCGGCGACGTCGAAATCGGCGAGTTGATGCTCACCAGGGAAGAGGCGTCCGCCCGCCAGGTGATTGAGCCACGAGCCGGTGTCCCGGCGCGGGATGAACACCCCTTCACGTGACACGCCGGCGGGATCGTCCCACACGACGGCGATGCGGTGGGCGGCGTTCTCGCTGGCGACGCCGCACCAGCGCGGCAGCCCGGCAGGGCGAATCTCCTCGAGGCGGATGAGGCAGATGCCGGCGATGGCGTGGCCGCAGTGCAGTTTGGGGCGGAACGGCGGCGGCAGGAAGCGCTGCATGACCGCCGCATCGACGCGAAAGTTGACGAGCAGCCGTCGGCGGATGAGGCCGCGGATGACAGGCAGACGCATGGGCGTGAGGCGCAGCCGGGCGCGGCCGGCGGGTGGCTATTTCGCCGCCAGGTCGATGCAAGCCAGTTCGCGGCCGTCGCGCACGTAGAGTTTGCCGTCGGCGAGGGCGGGGAAGCACCAGGTGTTGCCGCAGACCTGGATGCGGGCGAGTTCGGTGTATTTCTCGGGATTGGCGGCGAGCAGGAGGAGCGTGCCGTCCTCGGTGAGGACGAGCAGATTCTTGCCGCTGACGATGGTCGAGGCGTAGTCCTTCCTGCCCGAGCCGAAGCCGGGCTGGGACCAGCGGGTGGCGCCGGTCCGGGCATCGGCGCAGATGTAATCCTTGGCGGGTCCCTGGCAGTAGAGGTTGCCGTCGGCCGCCACAGGGGTGGCGATGTTGATGGCGAGTTTCTTGTTCACCCAGTCCTCGGAGGCGGTCCAGCCACCGGGACTCTGGCTGACCTTGTAGCAGACCAGTCCGATGGTGAAGGAGTTGATGACGATGCGGTCGCCGATGATGACGGGGGTGCCGGTATTGCGTTTGGCACCGGTTTTCACGGGCACGCGCCAGAGGGGTTTGCCGGTCTTGCGATCGGTGCCGGTGAGGGCGTCGGCATTGAGATGGACGACCTGGCGGACGCCGCCGATGTCGGCGACCATCACGGCGGAGTAAGCGGCTTCGTCTTCGCCGGATTTCCAAAGGACCTTGCCCGTGAGCTTGTCGCAGGCGACGAGCGTGGCGCCGGCGGTGGCGCCGACGGGGATGATGACGGCGTCGCCATCGACGACCGGGGAGCCGTTGTTGCCCCGGCGGGTGGCGGTGCCGGCCTTGGCATTCGCACCCAAGTAGGGCGTCTGGTAGTCTTTTTCAAAGCTGAGGCTCCACACGACCTTGCCGTCCTTGAGGCTGAGGCAGCGGAATTCGCCGCCGGTGGATTGTACGTAGGCATGGCCGCCATCCAGACAGGCGGTGGCGCGGGGTCCCTTGCCGAACTCATCGCCCACGGCGGGGGCGTAGGCGGTCTTCCAGATTTCCTTCCCGGTCTGCGCATCAAGGAGATGGGCGAATTCCTGGGTGCCGTCGGTGTCGTTGAAGAACACCTTGCCGCCGGCCACGAGCGGGGCGGAAAAGCCACCGCCGGCGGGGACTTTCCAGAGGGGTTTGAGGTCCTTGGGCAGCGAAGCGGGCAGGGCCGCGCTGACGGGGAGGGCGCAATCGCGGGTGGGGCCGTGCCATTGCGGCCAGTCGGCGGCGCGAAGGGCGTGGGCGTGACCGGCAAGAACGAGGGCGAGGGCTAGGCGGAGACGGGTGTTCATGGTGAGTGCGGATTAGCGAGAGGGTCTGCGACGCGGGGCGGGAGGGGTTTGTTCAGCAGCAGGGGAGTCCGGACCGGGGTCGGGGAAGGTTACCAACTGCCATCGACCAGGGCAGAAACGATACGTCCGGCCATGTCGCTGGCGGCGAGGGGCACGACCTGGCGCTCGACATTGCCGAGGTTCTGGCCGGCGCGAATGCTGGTTCGGCCGCTGAAGACCCGGTCCAGAACCGCCCGGCCCGTGCCGCGCTCGGTAACGGTGACGTGGGCGGTCAACCGCAGCGAATAATCTTGGGCCGTGGCGATGTCGCCGGGGTTGAAGCTGAGGGCAGAGCGCTCGAAGTTGGTGATCTGGCCGTTGACGACGTAATCGCCCGCGCCGGAGGTGTCGAGGCGCAGGGCACCATCCTGCTGCACGCGTTTGCGGAGGGCGCCATTGACGGCCTCGACGAGGCGCGGTTCGGGGGTTTGGTTTTGAAAGAAGTTGATGCTGATGGACCGGCCGGCGGCGGCGGCACCGTTGGTCGGTCCCAGCCGGTAACCCGCGCAGCCGGTGACGGCCATGAGGGCCGCAAGGATCAAACACCAGCCCGCCCGGGTGCCGGCGCGATGGGGGAGGACGCGCGGCATGTTATTTTTTGGGGGACTGGACGGTGGGAGGCGGAGGATTGGCGGCCGGCTTGGCGGCCGAGGTGTCGGGCGCGGCGAGCTGGCGCTGATTGCCGGTCAGGGCGCGGAGGGCGACAATGCGCTGCCGGGCCTCGACGGCGTAGCTCGAATCGGGATCCTTGAGGAGGACTTCGTTGTAATAAACCAGCGCGCCCTCGTATTGTTTTTTCTTCTCGTAGTAGCGGGCGATGCGGATGGCGCCCTGCGCCTGTTCGTAGCGTAGGCCGGCAATGACGGTCTTGGCCTCCTTGCAGCGGGGATCCTCGGGGTAAAGGGTGAGGAAGTCGGTGAAGGTGGAGATGGCCTTGCCGGCGATGCCCTGGTCGTACTCGGCGGTTTTGGCCTGCTTGTAGTAGGCCATGCCGGCTTTGTAGAGGGCGTCGGCCGCGACGACTTTCTGGTCGTTGTAGCGGTCGGCGGTGGCTTCGTAAACTTTGACGGCCTTGTCGTAGTCGGACTGCTTTTCGCGCACGGCACCCATCTTGAGCTGGGCTTGCGGGGCGACCTCGCTGAAGGGGCCGTTCTTGACGATCTTCTCGTACATCTCGGCGGTGTTGTCAGCGGAACGGTAGGGAATGAAGCCCCATTTCTTGTACCACTGGCCGCCAAGGAAGCGGTTGGCGATTTCGTACTGGCGCTGGAGAACTTCCTGGTAGTTCTCGATCTTCGGGTATTTCTCGAGGAGCTTCTGGTA
>CAZUUP010000591.1:0-3815 GCA_964623105.1 uncultured Akkermansia sp. | reverse complement strand
GACCTCCTTCACAATCATCTCGTTGGCCTCGCCTTTGGCAAAGGCGCCGACCACGGCCATGATGACCGCGAGGATGGCAATGAAGATGCCGATGCGTTTGTGTTCGTCGTTTTCTGCGTGGTGTGGAATTCCGTGTCCAGACATAGCGGGGCGATGAAGTAACGGTTGCCGGTAGGACGGCCAAGCAAAAAATGTCGGCGAAAAGTGTCAGCTTCCGGCGGCGGTGGCGGCGGGCGTGTAATTCAGCCACGGGCCGAGCCAGCGTTCCGTCTCGGTGAGGGGCTTGCCTTTGCGTTGCGCGAGGTCGTCCACCTGATCGCGGTCGAGTTTGCCGACGGCGAAGTATTTCGACTCGGGATGCGCGAAGTAGAGCCCGCTGACGCTGCTGCCGGGCCACATCGCGAAGCTCTCGGTGAGCTGGATGCCGGCGTGTTTCTCAGTGTCGAGCAACTGCCAGAGCGTCCCCTTCTCGGTGTGGTCGGGGCAGGCGGGATAGCCGGCGGCGGGGCGGATGCTGCGATATTTTTCCTCAATGAGGTCGTCCGTGGAGAGGTTCTCGGTCCTGCCAAAACCCCACTCGTCGCGGACGCGTTTGTGGAGATACTCGGCGAACGCCTCCGCCAGCCGGTCCGCGAGGGCCTCGGCCATGATTGCGCTGTAGTCGTCGTGCTTCGCCTTGAACTTCTCGCAAAGTTCTTTGAGGCCGAGGCCGGCGGTGACCGCGAAGGCACCGAGGTAATCCGCGGCCTGCCCTTTCGGAGCCACGAAATCCGCGAGGCTGTAGTTGGGCGTGTTGTCGCCTTTCTCCATTTGCTGCCGGAGGAAATGAAAGCGCGTCAGCACCTTGGCGCGCGACTCATCGGCGTAGAGTTCCACGTCGTCGCCGACGGAGTTCGCGGGGAAAAGGCCATAGACGGCGCGGAGTTGGAGTTGCTTCTTCCAGACAATCTCGTCGAGCAGTTTGCGCGCATCGTCGAACAGCTGGCGGGCCTGCTCGCCGTGCTTTTCATGTTGGAGGATCGAGGGATAACGGCCGCGCAACTCCCAAGTGTGGAAGAACGGCGACCAGTCAATGAACGGCACGAGTTCCGCGAGCGAGACGGGAAACACGCCGTGCGGACTCGGCGCGTGCGCCACGCCGCAGCCGCAGGTGACGCCCATGCGCGCCTCGGAGGAGAGGATGCGGATGCCGGTGAACTCGGGCTTCGCCACGCTGTCGAAAGTGAGCTTGGCTTTGTTTGCCCGGGCCTTGGCGAGCGGCAGGAGTTTCTGCTGCTGGGCGCCATGCTGGGAGCGGAGCTTGTCGTATTCCTCGCGGAGTTGCTTCACGAAGGCGGGCTTCTGCTCCCTGCTGATGAGAGCGCTGACGACGGGCACGGCGCGGCTGGCATCCAGCACGTGGACGACGGGTTCGCCGTAGCCGGGGGCGATCTTCACCGCCGTGTGCGCCTTGCTCGTGGTGGCCCCGCCGATGAGCAGTGGCAGTTTGAAACCCAGCCGCTCCATCTCGTGCGCGACGTGCGCCATTTCGTCGAGCGAGGGAGTGATCAGCCCGCTGAGGCCGATGATGTCGGCGTTTTCCCGTTTGGCCGCCTCGAGGATTTTGTCGCAGGAAACCATCACGCCCAGGTCCACGACGCGATAGCTGTTGCAACCGAGCACGACGCCGACAATGTTTTTGCCGATGTCGTGGACGTCGCCCTTGACGGTGGCGAGGACGACGCAACCGACGGCTTCGTCCCTTACTTCGGCGGCGCGCCGTATGGCGTCTGCTTCTCCCGCAGCGCCAGCTCCTGCTCCTCCCGTTCCTTCTTCGCGCGGGCCGCTCCCGCCTGGCGCAGGGCGTTCAGGGTCGCTTCCGCCAGGCGCTGAAACCGTGCCTGGGCGCGTTGCTCTCTGGAAGAATCCGTCGCGGACTGATTGGACGGTGAAACTTGGATCGTCTCTGTTTTCATGAAGGTAACTTTCGGCTATTGCCCGCCCGGATTCAATCAGTGTTTCAACGGGAGCGGACAAGCGCCCACGAAGCCAATCGAAGTTTTTCAGAGCTGGTGCGTTGAAATCCGAGTTGTCGAAAATCAAGATCTGAAACTTGCCCGAACCTCGCTCGGGATCAGCGACTAGCGAAGAAACTGTTCGCGCCGCCTGATAATGTCCGCCCGCGGCGCGGCGCAGCGGCACAATGCGCCCGGTTTCCTTTGCCGCGCGGCGCAGGATGTTCCTCACGGCTTGATCCCACGGACAATACACAAAGCGAATCTGCACGTCGCAGCCGCAGGTCAGTGCCGCTGCGATGTGTTCCCGGCTGCGCGCTTCATCCTGCAGCGTGCCATCCATGAGGATGTCGGCGGCGCGCTCGACCTCGGCCTGCCGGGTGGCGGTGGTTTTGCCGCTGCCCTGGCCGCCGGCGTTGAAGGCGATCAGGCTTTCTGGCGGCAGTTCCGCCAGTCGCCGGTGAAACAGCCAGTCGATGAACGCTCCCGAAGGCGCAAGCGTGGCGACGCTCCACTGCTGGCGGCTTTCCACGGAGGCGGCGTAGTCAGCGCTCAGTTCCTGGACATTGTTGCGATCAAAGACGTTGTGAAACTCCGCCTCGTAGCGCTGCCGCGCGCCGTCCAGATCGGCGGCCAGTTCGGCGGCGAACTTCTGCTCGATGGCGCGCTCTTCCGCGGTCAGGTCGGGGAACGGCTCGTAGCTGAACCCCTCGACCAGCGTGACCGCGCCGGACGCGGTCTGCTGTTCGGCCAGTGCGCGCAACTCGCGAATGCGCCGCTTCAGCGCCTTCTCGGCCTCCATGAACGGCGTGAGATACGCGACGGCCTTCTTCATCACGCGCGCGGACTTCACGACTTGCGGCAGAAACATTTTACCCGCACCAAACAGATCGCCGACGACGTTCATGCCGGCCATGAGCGGGCCTTCGATGACGAGCAGGGGTTTGCCGTATTTGGCGCGCGCCTCCTCGGTGTCCTCATTCACGTGCGCGTCAATGCCCTTGATGAGCGCGTGCTTGAGGCGCTCCTCCACGGGCGCGCTGCGCCACGCCTCGTCGGCCTTCGCCTCGGCGGTCGTGCCGGTGGCCTTCTTCTTCAGTTCCTCGCCGTGCGCGACGAGGCGCTCGGTCGCGTCCGGCCGGCGGTTGAGCAGCACGTCCTCGACGAGTTCGAGCAGGTCCTTGGGGATCTCCTCATAAACCTCGAGCATCCCCGCGTTGACGATGCCCATGTCGAGGCCGGCCTTGATGGCGTGATAAAGAAACGCCGCGTGCATCGCCTCGCGTACGTGGTTGTTGCCGCGGAAGGAGAAGGAGATGTTGCTCACGCCGCCGCTGACCTTCGCCAGCGGGAGGTTCTGTTTGATCCAGCGCGTCGCCTCGATGAAGTTGACCGCGTAGTTGTTGTGCTCCTCGATGCCGGTGCCGACGGTCAGGATGTTCGGGTCAAAAATAATGTCCTGCGGCGGGAGGCCGACAGTCTTCACGAGCAGGTCGTAGCTGCGTTGGCAAATCTCGCACTTGCGCTCCAGCGTGTCGGCCTGGCCCTTTTCATCGAAGGCCATCACGACGACCGCTGCGCCGTAGCGCCGCACGAGTCTGGCCTGCTCGATGAACTTCGCCTCGCCCTCCTTGAGCGAGATCGAGTTCACGATGCCCTTGCCCTGGATGCAACGCAGGCCAGCCTCGAGGACCGTCCACTTGGACGAGTCGATCATGATGGGCACCTTGGCGATGTCCGGCTCGGCGGCGACGAGGTTGAGGAACTTCGTCATCGCGGCGACGCCATCGAGCATCCCCTCGTCCATGTTGATGTCGATGA
>CAZUUP010000590.1:0-3826 GCA_964623105.1 uncultured Akkermansia sp. | reverse complement strand
CCTGAACTCAGGCGATCACGTCTTTGACCAGCTTGCCATAGACGTCCGTCAGACGGAAGTCGCGGCCGCCGGAGCGGAAGGTCAGCTTCTCGTGGTCGAAGCCAAGCAGATGCAGGATGGTAGCATGCAGATCGTGCACGTCCACCGGGCTCTCGACCGCCGCGCTGCCGATTTCGTCGGTCGCGCCGTGGGCATAGCCGCCCTTGACGCCGCCGCCCGCCATCCAGGCCGACATGGCCTTGTTGTTGTGGGTCCGGCCGCCAGGACCGTCTTGAGTCGAGCTGCGGCCAAATTCTGAACTGCAAACGATGAGGGTGTCTTTGAACAGGCCGCGATCCTTCAGATCCTGCATGAACGCCGCAATCGGCTGGTCGCTCTGAGCCGCCAAGCGGGGCATGTTCTGCTGGATGCCCGCGTGGGTATCCCAACCGCCCTGCCAGACCTGCACAAATCGCACGCCACGCTCCAGCAACCGCCGGGCGATGATCATCTGTCGCGCATGCCCGGTTTCGCCGTAGGCTTTGAGAGTCTTCTCCGGCTCGCGGGAAACATCGAACGCTTCCGTGGCCTCGGTTTGCATGCGATAGGCCAGTTCAAAGGATTGAATCCGCGCCTCGAGTTGCGCCTCCGCCTTGCGCTTCTGCTTGTGAACTTCATTGAGCTGATACAGCAGGTCGAGCTGCTGCCGCTGCTGGTTCGCCGAGGTGAAGCCGCTCTTGATGTTCTCGATGAGCGTCTCGATCTTGGTGTTGCGCGGATCGATGTTCGTACCTTGGAAATGGCCCGGCATGAACGCCGACCCCCAGTTCCGACCGTTGTTGCCTCCGAGAACCACGAATCCCGGGATGTTTTGGTTCTCCGTCCCCAGACCGTAAAGCACCCACGAACCCATGCTGGGCTTCGGCAGCCGGAAGTCGCCGCACGTCATGATCAAGGTCGCTTCCTCGTGCGCCGGAACCGCCGTGTTCATCGAGCGGATGACGGTCATGTCGTCCGCGTGCTTGGAAATGTTCGGCCAGATTTCGCTCAGTTCGAGACCACTCTTGCCGGACGGGATGAACTTGAACGGCGACGGCAGCAACTTGCCGCCACGACCCATTCCGCCACCGACCGTCATGTCGGCCTTCTTGGCCAATTCAGGCTTCGGATCCCAAGTGTCGATGTGGGACTGCCCGCCGCTCATCAGGATGTGGATGACCCGCTTGGCAGTGCCGGCAAACTGCGGTTGCTTCGGCGCGAGCAGATTCGCGGACGACTGGGCACCCGCCTCCCGGACCAACTCAGGTCCGAGCAACGATGCCAGCCCGAGCATGCCAAAACCGGTGCCAAACTTGCCCAAAAACTCGCGCTTCGTCAGAAAGGCGTTCTTCAACTGCGGGCGGTGATTTTCGTCGTTCGGAATATAATTGAGGTTCATACCGGGATTTTGAGTTAAAGTTTCGCCACGCACCAGAATCTTTTCATTCAAATTTACATGGCCTTTCTGCTCGGCAAGCTAGCCCTCTCCACCCCCTTTGCAAGAACTTTTTGAGGGTCGTTTTCGATCCCTCCGGCCGCACCGAAAGCCCCTTCATGCAACAGCCGATATGCGCCATCCGGCGCCCCGGCAAACAGAGCTGCCTCGCCACGTATGGCATCGGCCGTTTTAAAAGAAAATTGAGTTTCCGAAGGATGTTTCCTACCCTGCCCCCATGCTCCGAATTCTCCTGACCATCCTGCTGCTCCTGACCGCCCTCCCGGGACCGGAAGCCGCCAGCAGCGCAAAAATCGTCAAGGTTCTGCCCCATTTCCTCGACCAACAGGGCCGCCACACCCTCTCCCCCAGCCTCTACGAGCGTGACGCCTATCAGGCCCAGCTTCGCAAAAACCCGGATCAAATCAGCACCGTTCGCTTTGATATCCAATGGAAACCGGGATCCCAGAAGTCCACCAACTGGAAACTTCGCGCCGAGATCCTCGGCCGCAAGAGCCAACCCACCCAGATCAAAACCGTCGAAAAAGCCGTTAAACCCGCCAGTTTCTGGGAAAACTGGTCATCCCTCCCCCTTTCCAAGGAGGAATATCAGGCCCTCGGCGAAATCAATGCTTGGCGGGTGACCCTTTGGGACGGCGAAAACCTGCTTGCTGAACAAAAGTCCTTCCTCTGGTAGGCGGTCCCCCCCCGCACTGCGGCGGGAGCACAACGCTTGGTTGCCCTTTTTTGCGGCAGATTTCGCAAAATAAGTTCAGCTATCGCCAAAATAGGTTTGGCATTCCGAACCCCATCCCGGTCATCGTGACCCCATGATCTACGAACTCAACGGTGACCTCCTCCTCTCCCAAGCCCAAGCCATTGCCCACGGCGTGGCCCCCAATGACCATTTCGACTCCGGTCTGGCAATGAGCCTGCGTCAGGACTGGCCTGCCATGTACAAGGATTTCCGCCATTTCACCCACACCTCGCATCCCAAGCCCGGCACCCTCTGGGCCTGGGCGGGAGCCGATGGCCGCCGCATCATCAGCCTTTTTACCCAGGAACCGGCCGCCAGCGAACACTCTCACCCCGGTCGCGCAACCCTCGGCAATGTCAACCACTGCCTTCGCGAGTTGCACAAATTCATCGAAACCGAACACCTCGCCAGCATCGCCCTGCCGCGCCTAGCCACTGGAGTCGGCGGGTTGAAGTGGGATGACGTGCGTCCTCTAATCGAGAACCACCTCGGCGCGCTGAAAACCCGGGTCTTCGTTTATTCCACCTTCAAAAAAGGCGTCAAGGCGGCCGAACCGACCAAGTGATTATTGCCCGGTAATCCAACGCACGGTCGTCCGCACAAGCCAGCCGTAATCGCAGCCGCCCCTCTGCGAGCGCTGTTCGTTCGAAGGGGGCACCACCCGCCCACCGTCGCAACCAACCGCACGCCCGCTGAGCCGTCTGCAGCATTCCTTCCCGCGAGGTTCGCTGCCGCCTCAACCCGCGCATGGCTCAGAGCAATGCCTCGTTCGCGACCGCCTTCCAGTCTTGCCCGTCCTACCTTGGCTGCTACTCTCCCGCTTACTCCATGACGCACCGCTCCCCACTCCCGGCCATCACCCGTCGCCATTTCGTCCGCACCGGTTCCGCCCTTGCTGCAACGGCGCTGACCGCCCGCCTCCCCGAAGGCAGCCTCTCCGCTGCACCCGCTCCCCAGCCCTCCGCTACCGCCTCTCCGCGCCCCTTCCTCACCCCCGCCGACCAGTTTCGTGACGTCTCCCGCGGCAACCCCAAACCGCACTCCCTCAAAGGCGACGCCCTCATCCACGCGCGCCTCACCCCCGAAACCTGGCGTCTCGAAATCACCGCCGACTCCGCGCCCAACCCCGCCATCAAGGAATCCGCCGGACTCAGCCAACCCCTCACCCTCGCCGACGGTACCGCCCTCGACCTGCCCGCGCTGCTCGAACTCGGCAAAAAGCACGAAGTCAAATTCCTCAAGGCCATGCAGTGCCTCAACATCCCTGCACCCCTTGGACAGGGCCTTTGGGAGGGCGTTCCCTTACGCGAAGTCCTCCGGCTCTGCGGTTCGCTGCGCAACGTCCGCCGCATCTTCTACTGGGGCTTTCACAACCACGATCCCAAACAGCTCTTCCAATCCTCGCTCAGTTACTCGCAGGCCATGGAGACACCTCCCGGCGAACTGCCCGCCTTCCTCGCCTACCGCCTCAACGGGGAACCCATCCCGCTGATTCGCGGCGGCCCCGTGCGCATGGTCATCCCGTGGGCTCACGGCTTCAAATCCATCAAGTGGCTCCAACGCATTGTCGTCACCAACGACTACCGCGCCAACGACACCTACGCCGAACAAAACAA
>CAZUUP010000589.1:0-3827 GCA_964623105.1 uncultured Akkermansia sp. | reverse complement strand
AATGGCGAGCGGCCCTGGGCGAAGCTGCCGGAATCGGAAGTGGCGAAGATTCGCGCGGCGCTGCCGGAGAAGGCGCAGGTCGCGCCCGCGAAGCCGCGCAAGGTGCTCGTGTTTTATCGCACGGACGGTTTTCCGCATTCCTCGATTCCGCATTGGAACAAGTGCATCGAGCTGCTCGGGGAGAAGACGGGCGCGTTCGCGGTCACGCTTTCGCAGAGTTACGCGGACCTCACGCCGGAGCGGCTGCGCGAGTTCGACGCGGTCTTTTTCAACAACACCTGCCGCATGAACACGCCCGCGCCGGTGAAGGCGGCGCTGCTGGATTTCATCGCGAGCGGCAAGGGCTTCGCGGGCAATCACGGCGCGGGCGACAACTGGCACGACTGGCCCGAGGGCAAGGAACTGCTCGGTGCGGAGTTCGTCACGCATCCGTATGGGCGCATCCAGATAAAAGTGGACGACGCGGCGAGCCCGCTCACGACGGCCTTTGGCGGGCGCGCGTTTGCGTATCAGGACGAAATCTACGCGTTCAAGGCACCCTACAGCCGCGCGAAGCTGCGCGTGTTGCTGAGCATTGATTATCCGAATTCGCCCGAGGTTGCGAAGGCCGAGCAGACGATGCTCAAGCGCGCCGCGGAGCCGAACGCGCGGCAGTTCGACAAGGACTCGCTCGCCGCCGTGCGCGCGGACAAGGACTACGCGCTCGCGTGGATTCGGCCGTGGGGCAAAGGGCGCTTCTTCTACTGCGCACTCGGGCATCGCGCGGAGGTGACGTTCGACCCGGCGATGGTGAAGTTCTACCTCGCGGGCATCCAGTATGCGCTCGGGGATTTGAAGGCGGACGACAAGCCATCCGGGCCAGCACCAGCGCCTGCGCCTGCGCCCGCTGCGCCGGTGAAAACGGGAGTGGTGCCTGTGCAAAATCCTGCGGACTCCGAGCAGGCGAAAACCGTTCTGCAGCACGTGCGCTTTGATTCGGACTTCGAGTTCACCACGTTCGCCGCACCGCCGATGGTGAACTCGCCGGTGTTCGTCTCCGCCGCGCCGGACGGCACGCTCTTCGTGTCGAGCGACCCAAACGGCAGCGTGGGCACGACGCGTGGACTCGGGCGCATCGTGCGCCTGCGCGACACGGACGGCGACGGCATCGCGGATGCCGCGAACGATTTCGCGAAGGTGGACGCGCCGCGCGGGTTGGTCGCGCATGGGAACACCGTCTTCGTGCTGCACCCGCCGCACATCAGCGCGTTCATTGACAGGGACGGTGACGGTGTCGCGGACGAGGAGAAGGTCATCGTGAAGAATGTCGGCTGGGGCTACGCGGACCGTCGTGCCGACCACGCGTCGAACGGACTCGAACTCGGTGTGGACGGCTGGCTCTACGCGGCCATCGGCGATTTCGGTTTCATGAAGGCCGAAGGCACGGACGGCCGCACGCTTCAGCTTCGCGGCGGCGGCGTGGTTCGTGTGCGGACCGACGGTTCGGGCCTCGAACTTCACAGCGCGGGCACGCGCAACATTCTCGAAGCGGCCATCAGCCCGCTGCTCGACGGCTTCGCGCGCGACAACACGAACGACGGCGACGGCTGGGACACGCGCTTCCACCATTTCAGCGGCGGCGAGGACCACGGCTATCCGCGCCTCTACAAACACTTCGCGGACGAAACGGTGAAGCCGCTCGCGGATTACGGCGGCGGCTCCGGCTGCGGCGCGGCGTGGGTCTCCGAGCCGGGCTGGCCCGCCGCGTGGAATCACCGCCCGTTCACCGTGGACTGGGGCCGGCAATACATCGCCGCGCATCCGGTGCGCGCGAAGGGCGCGACGTTCGTGGAGACGGAAAAGCCGCGCAACCTCGCGATGCTCAAGCCCGAGCTGAAACCGGAGGAGATTCGCGTGAACGCGTTCCGCCCGTCCGATGTGGATGTGGACGCGCGCGGCTATCTCTACCTCGCGAGCTGGGTGAACGGCGGCTTCGGCGCGAGCGACAAGTGCGGCGTGATTTTCCGGATGCACCCGAAAGGCCACACGTCCGCGAAGCTGCCGGACTTCGCGAAGGCCATGACGGTCGAGTTGGCGGGACTGATGACTTCGCCGAGCCATCGCACGCGCCTCGAAGCCCAGCGCGTGCTGCTGCGGCGCGGCGCGGATGACGCCGCGTTGCGCACGCTGGAAAAAATCGCCGCCGACAAAACCGCACTACTCGAATCCCGCGTCGCCGCGCTCTTCACGCTGCGGCAGTCGAGCGGTGAAAAGTCGTTCCCATTTCTCGCGCAGCTCGCATCCGATTCGTCCGTCGCCGCCTGGGCCATCCGTGCGCTTGCCGACGACGAGCGACTCGCCGCGCGCGTGCCCACCGAGCCAATTCTCGGTGGCTTGAAATCCGCCGACGCCCGCACGCGCCGCGAATCAGTCTTCGCCATCGCGCGCCTCGGCCAGCCGCAGCTTGCCGCGTCCCTCGTGCCGCAGCTCGGCGACGCCGACGAAGTCGTCGCGCACACCGCGTTCCGTGCGCTGGCGAAACTCCATGCCACCGGTGTTTGTTTCACCGTGCTCGACGACAAGTCCGCATCGCCTGCGAAACGCACGGGAGCGTTGCGCGCCTTGCAGACGCTGCACGAGGCCGCCGCTGTGGATGGCCTCGTCGCCCGCCTTACCAAAGAAACCGACGCACCGCGCCGCCGCGATTTGCTCTCCGCGCTCTGCCGCCTTTACAACACCGAGGGCGAGTGGGCCGGCGACAGTTGGGGCACGCGCCCGGACAGCCGCGGGCCTTACTACCAGCCCGAGCCGTGGAGCGAATCGCAAAAAATTGCCGGCGCGATATTGAAAACCATGTCCACGGTGAACAGCGCGGACGCCACGTGGCTCGGCAACGAACTCGCGCGCAATCGCGCCAACCTCAAGGACGCCACGCGCCAGCTTCTCGCCCGTGCCGAGCAGGACGCAAGCGTGCTGCCGCCGCTCTTCCGCAATCTCGCCGACAGTGACGACATTCCCGCCGCCGCGCTGCCGCTGCTCATCCGCGTCGTCACCGACAAGGCCACCGAGCCGAAGCTGCGCGTGGACGGGATCGTGGCCCTGACCAAGACCGACAGCCGCGACGCCTTTGCCGCGATCATCAAGGGGATGACCTTGAACTGCCACGACGGCATCCACCGCGCGCGCAAGGCCTATCACGCCGCGCCACGTTTGGAGAATCACCACGCGCTCTTCATCGAACTCGCCAAGGCCGACGACGCGATGGCGCGGATTGCGATGGAAGCCGTGATGCAGCTCGCCTCCAGCGCCATCGGCGCTCCCGAGCCGCGCGCCGCCTGCCGCACCGCGCTCGACGCGGGCTGGAAGCAAGGCGCGAAGCACCAGGCCATGATGATGACTGCCGCGCGCGACGGCAAAGGCACCTACATCGCACCGGTCGTCGCGCCGTTGCTCGCGAGCACCGACAAGAACACGCACTGGCTTGCCGATACCTATTTCAAAACGCTCCGCCTCGACCCGAAGAAGGTCACGCAAGCCACGCCGCCCGACCAGCTCGTCGGCGCGCTGCCGCCGGAGCGCGTGCTCGCGGACATCGTGAAGCTCAAAGGCGACGCTCGCCGCGGCGAGCAGCTCTTCACGCAGCAGGGCTGCGTCGCGTGCCACACGACGAAGCCCGAGGAAAAGCAGAAAGGCCCCTACCTCGGCACCATCGCCGCGACCTACAAGCGCCGCGAACTCGCCGAGGCCGTGCTCGAACCCGCGAAGACCATCGCGCAGGGATTCGCCACGCACGTCTTCACGCTGAAGAATGAGGAAGAGCACACCGGCTTCGTCGTGCGCGAGGCCGC
>CAZUUP010000588.1:0-3832 GCA_964623105.1 uncultured Akkermansia sp. | reverse complement strand
CGTCGCGGTCGAGGAGCGGCTTGGGGTCGAAGGTGTCCACCTGCGAGGGGCCGCCTTTCATGAAGAGGAAGATGATGCGTTTGGCGCGCGCAGGGAAATGGGCGGGGCGGGGGGACAGGGGGTTGGGGGAATTGGGAATGGCGAATGGCGAATGGCGAATGGCGGACTCGGCGGCGAGCAGGGAACGAGTGGCGAGCCAGGCGAAGCCGGCGGCGGAGCGTTCGAGCATTGCGCGGCGAGAGAGCGGGCTATGGTAGGGTAAGTTCATTGTTTTCCATTCGTTGCGAATTCGGTCGAGGACCAATGACTAACTCCTGTCCTGAGCAAAACGTCCGGGGTCAAATATCGTCGGCTTTGTGGGAACAACCACCGCCAAAAACGACCGGGGAGGCTCGACGCTATGACTAGTCTGAATTCAAACATTGGCTTCCCGCGCAGATCTTCTGGCCAAATTACCCGGCTCGCGAATGTGGTGGAATAGTAGAGCTCGGTTTCTATCTTTGTTTTCAAGGCTTCAGCTAACTCCTTTTTGAACTCCTTGAAATGGTCAGCGTATGCCGAAGCCTCATACCAACCATCGTTGCCCACACGCGTGAATGCCATGAACCAGTCGTCATAGGCCGGCATATCTTCGTTGGTGATTTCGCCGATGACTCTCACCTCATACAATGGCAAATCCCAATCCCCATAGGTGTTGGAACGATAATGAATAATATTGTTCTCCAACCAAACCCGGCCGGACTCTAACTCATAAATGGAGGGTTTGGCCATTGGGTTCAGTTCAGGAAAATAAACTCGTTTGCCGCCAATATAGTTTGGCAGAGAGCGGACCAGGCTTCGGTGCGGGGGGCTTTGGCAGCGGGTTGGCGAGTGGAGGCATTCTTCTCGAAGTTAGTTAGGAAGGTTTGGGCGCGGGTGAGTTCGTGCGGGGTTGGGGGACGTCCGTAGGCTTTGGTGTAGGCAAGGGTGAGGCGTTCGGGGTCGGTGAGTTCGCTGCGGGTGAGAAGCTGGGTGGCGAGGGCGGCGGCGGATTGGAGGACGAGGTCGCTGTTCATCATGAGCAATGCCTGCGGGGCGACGGTGGTGGCGTTGCGGCTGCCGGTGGGGACGGCGGGATCGGGGTAGTCGAATTGCGCGAAGAGATCGTAGAGATGGTTGCGGATGATGGGGAGGTAGAGGGCGCGGCGGGGGCTGTCGTAGGTGGTGGCGTCTTTGGAGGTGTGGTTGAAGACGAATTCGCGGTTTTTTAGGGGAATGGTTTTTCCGCCCATCGCAGGGTCGAGGCGGCCGGAGACGGCGAGGAGGGCGTCGCGGATTTCCTCGGCTTCGAGGCGGCGGATGGGGAAGGAGGGAAGGAGGGAGGGAGGGACGGGGAGACGGGGGGAGGGGGAGAGTGACTTGGTGGTTTGGGGCGTTGCGGTGGAGGTGGGGGCGTTCTCCCTCACCCCAACCCTCTCCCGCTGGGAGAGGGAGGTGGTCGGAGCGCTGTCGGTAGGATTGGATGGTGCGGTTGCAGAACCCGATTGCTGATAGGTCGCGCTGAGCATGAGGAGGCGGTGGAGGGATTTGAGGCTCCAGCCGTCGGCGATGAACCGGTGGGCAAGCCAGTCGAGCAGCTCGGGGTGGGTCGGGCGGTCGCCGAGGGCGCCGAAGTTGTCGGTGCTGGGGACGAGGCCCTGGCCGAAATGCCAGCGCCAGATGCGGTTGACCATGACGCGGGCGGTGAGGGGATGGTCGGGGCTGGCAAGCCAGTTGGCGAGTTCGAGGCGGCCGCTTTGCTTCTCGGCGAAACGCGGGCGGGTGGCGGCGATGGTCATGACTTGCGGGACGCCGCGCGCGGCGGGCGCGCCGAGGTTGAGATGACTGCCGCGGATGTGAATGGGGAGTGATTGGACAATGTTGGTCGAGTCGGTGACACCCATGGTGCTGGGCATTTCGGGGGCTTCTTTTTCTAGGGCGGCGAGGGCGGCGCGGAGTTTCTTCAGTTCGGTGACGGTGTTGGTGGGGTATTGGGTCTCGGGCGTTTTGGGGAGGGTGGTGAGTTTCTTTTCGGTGAGGAGGGTTTGGTTGGCGGTGGCGACGAGGTTGGAGATGGTCTGTTTTTGCGCGGCGATTTTTTGGTTGAACGCGGTTTGGGCGGCGAGGTCAGCGGGGGAGGCGACGACGGGTTCGTGCCATTTTGCGATGGTTTTGAGGTCGTCCATGGTGTGGGTGCTCTTGAAGATGGCGGCGAGTGAGTAGTAGTCGGCGGTGGGGATGGGATCGAACTTGTGATCGTGGCAGCGGGCGCAGCCGAGGGTCATGCCCAGGAAGGCGCGGCCGAGGGTTTCGATTTGTTCGTCGATGAGGTCCATGAGGAGTTTCACCTTGTCGGGTTCGGCGAGGAGTTTGGGGCCGATGCTGAGGAAACCGAGAGCGGTGAGATGCTGGTGGCGCTCGGCTGTCGTTGCGGCAGGCAGGAGGTCACCGGCGATTTGCTGGCGGATGAACTGGTCGTAGGGAAGGTCGCGGTTGAAGGCGTTGATGACGTAGTCGCGGTAACGCCAGGCGTTGCCGAAGGCGACGTTTTCATCGAGGCCGTTGGAGTCGGCGTAGCGGGCGACGTCGAGCCAGTGACGGCCCCAGCGTTCGCCGTAGTGCGGGGAATTCAGGAGGCGGTCGATGACGCGGGCGAAGGCGTCGGGCGAAGAGTCGGCGAGGAAGGCGGCGATGTCCTCGGGCGTGGGCGGGAGGCCGGTGAGATCAAAGGTGGCGCGGCGGAGCAGGGTGCGTTTGTCGGCGGGCGCGGCGAGGGTGAGGCGGTGGGGTTCGAGTTGGGCGAGGATGAAGGCGTCGATGGGATTGCGGAGGGAGCGGGCGGAGGCGGGGAGATTTTTTGGGGTGGGGATGGGAGGGTTGGGGATGGGTTGGAAGGCCCAGAATTTGCGGCCGGCTTCGAGGTCGATTTCGCGTTTGGCGATTTTGGTGGCGGGCTGGTGGCGCGGATCGGGCGCGCCCATTTTCACCCACTGTTCAAGGTCGCGGATTTGGTCGGCGGGGAGGGCGCTTTTGGGCGGCATCTGGCGTTCGCGGTTTTGATAGCGAACGGCTTCGATGAGGCGGCTCTTTTCGGGGTCGCCGGGGACGATGGCGGGGCCGGTTTCACCACCGGCGAGGAGGCCGTCGCGGGTGTCGAGGGCGAGGCCGCCTTTGAGTTTTTTGGCGTCGGCGCTGTGGCATTCGTAGCAGCGGTTGACGAGGACGGGGCGGATGCGCTTTTCGAAGAATTCGAGCTGCTCGCGGGTGGGTTCGGCGGCGGGGGCGAGGGCGGGGAGGAAAAAGAGCAGGAAGAGGGCGAGGCGAAAAAGTCGTTCGGGAAGTTGGGTGGGGCCGTTTTGCTGCCTGATGGCTATGCGGACGAGTCGCTCGGGCAAAACGGGTCGGGCGAAGAGTCGATGCGCATGCGTGAAATGGAGTGGCGGCGATGGTGTGCGCATGGAGCTTGTTTCGGGGAAGTTAGACGTGGCGAGAGGGTAGCGCAATTCGGTTGATGATGGTGAGGAGTGTTGGAGTGCTGGGGACGGAACCCGGGATCGAGATTTTTTGGTTGGCCTGATGTGAACACCGAAATGGCCAAAACAGAATTGACGGGAGAAATGTGGCGGGACGCAATCACGGGTGTCGTCGGGCAATGCCGAGACGATTGGGTTGTTATCGTTTTCAGGCGGTGAATCTGGGATTTTTGCCGGCCAGAGTCGCGTGGCTGCGGCAAAGAACTGGGGTTGGTGGGAGGATGGGGAGGGCAAGTTTCGGCTGCCTAATTCGGACGGGTGGGTTGGTGGACCGTCGTGCG
>CAZUUP010000587.1:0-3882 GCA_964623105.1 uncultured Akkermansia sp. | reverse complement strand
TACGGATAAGATTGAATGCCCCGCCCAGCCCCCCGATATTTCGGCCCCGTGAGCGACCAACTAGCGGAACTCCAAGCCCGGTGCGAGCGCCTCGAACGGCTCCATCAGGTCGGCAAGGTCATCCATTCCACCCTCGACCCCCAGCAGGCCCTCCAGCTCATTGTCACCGAGGCCGTCCGCCTCATGCAGGCCTCCAGCGGCTCCGTCATCCTCATCAATCCCACCGACGGACACCTCCAGATCGAGGCCGCGCACGGACTCCCCGACACCGCCGCCAGCCTCAAGCTCCGCCCCGGCGTCGGCATCACCGGCTGGGTCTTCAGCACCGGCAAACCCGCCTGCGTCGGCGATGTCCGCCGCGACCCCCGCTACATCATGCTCCGCGAGCACGTCCGCTCCGAACTCGCCGTCCCCCTCGAGGTCAATGGTGAAATCCGCGGTGTCCTCAACGTCGATTCCGACCGCGAAAACGCCTTCGCGCCCACCGACCAGTCCCTCCTCGAGGAACTCGCCCTCCAGGCCGCCCGCGTCATTCACAACACCTGGCTCTACGAGCAGGCCCGCCTCAAGGCCGCCCTCCTCGAATCCCTCGTCAGCGTCAGCCAGACCATCAACTCCACCCTCAACCAGGACGAGGCCCTTCAGGTCATCACCCGCGAAGCCTGCGTGCTCATGCGCGCCAAAATGTGCTCCCTCCTCCTCCTCGACAACAACCGCGAGTCGCTCGACCTCCGCGCCTCCCACGGCGCCGGCCCCGCCTACCGCGCCAAACCGCCCCTCAGCGTCGCCGAAAGCCTCATCGGCATCGTCATCCGCCGCCGCAAACCCGTGGTCGTCGAAAACGTCCAGACCTCCGCCCGCTACCAAAACCTCCTCCTCGCCCGCGAGGAAGGACTCGTCTCCCTCCTCAGCGTCCCCCTCGTCTTTGGCGGCGAAGCCCTCGGTGCCCTCAACGTTTACACCGGCCAGCCCCATAACTTCTCCAACGAGGAAATCCACATCCTTTCCGCCCTCGCCGGCCTCTCCGCCCTCGCCATCGAAAAGGCCCGCCTCTACGAACGCATCGTTGACGTCGAGGAACAGCTCCGGCAGGCCGAAAAACTCTCCGCCCTCGGCCTCCTCGCCGCCGAGGTCGCCCACGAAATCCGTAACCCGCTTACGGTGATGAAGATGCTCTACCACTCGCTGGATCTTCAGTTCCCCCCCAGCGACCCCCGCGCCCGCGACAACGAGATCATTCGCGAGAAGATGGACCGCCTCAACCGCATCGTGGAACAAATCCTCGATTTCGCCCGCAGCACCGAACCGCAGCTCGGCCCCGTCCAGGTCAACCAACTCCTCGACGATCTCGGGCTCCTCGTCCGCCACAAACTCACCAACCACAACATCCGCCTCACCCGCCGCCTCCAGCCCGATCTTCCCAACGTCATGGCCGACGCCACCCAACTCGAACAGGTCTTCCTCAACCTCACCCTCAACGCCGTCGAAGCCATGCCTGACGGCGGTCACCTCACCATCATCACCCGCACCCTCAAACTGCCCCGCCGCCACCCCCAACCCACCCACGTACTCATCGAATTCCGTGACACCGGTGTCGGCATGACCGCCGAACAACGTCAGCGCGCTTTTTCCTCCCTCCTCACCACCACCAAGACCAAAGGCACCGGCCTCGGCCTCGCCATCGTCGCCCGCATCGTCGAAACCCACCGCGGCCGCGTCAAACTCAAGTCCACCCCGGGCCGCGGCACCACCCTCACCGTCGTCCTCCCCCTCGAATCCCAATAACCAACCCCCGCTCAACCCTCGTTCCGCCGCTTGATCTTCGACTTCAACCGCTCGATCGACTTCGCCGTCAGATTCGTGTTCGTAATCTGGTTCAACTCCGTCACCGCCTGATCCAGCCGCTCATAATTCTCCAACACCCGCGCATACTCCAACCGCAACGGCACCACCTGGTTCGTCGAAGCGTGGCTGATCAAAAACTCGTAATTCTTAAACACCGGATCAATCTCTCCCGCCGTCTCATACAACCGGTTCGCCGCCCGGACCAACGTCTCCTCCGTCAACCCCCTCGCCAGATTCCCCCGATTCGGCCGCGCCGCTGCCGCAGCTTTCGCCGCCCTCGCCGCCGCCGCCGCCTTCTCCGCCTTCTCCGCCAGTTTCGCCGCCTTCGGATCCACCGGCACCGCATTGGTCAGCTTCGCCGCCGCCTTTTCCGCCGCCAACTTGTCTGCTGCAGCCTTCTCCTCCGCCGCCAACTTGTCTGCCGCAGCTTTTTCCGCCGCAGCCTTCTCGGCCGCCAACTTGTCCGCCGCCTTCGCCTTCTCCTTCAACCGCATCGCCTCCGGCATGAAATACGCCTGCGCTATCCGCGCCCCGATCCACGCGTCACTAGCCCCATCCCGATACGCGCTCCGCGCCGCCCGGTTCCCGATCTCCCCCATGATCCGGATCGCGTCCTGCTGCTTCTGCGCATCCTCGCTCTTGAGCATCTGCTCCGCCTGCCAGAGATGCTCCCCGAAAAACTGGTACATCATCTGCCACGTCGTCGCCGAATCGTACTGCTTGTGCATCGCGACAATTGCCGCCGCCACGTCCTTCTCCTCCGCCAGCTTGATCCCGCCGTCGAACTTTTTCAGGTGCGACTTATCCTCAATCCGCCCCCACAACCGGCTCTTCACCAGTTCCACCGGCGGTTCCTTGACGATGTAATGGTCGTAAGCCAGATACGATCCCACCAACACCCCGCCCACGAGGATCAGGAAAGTGATCAAAATCGGCTTGATCGAGAGCAGTCGTATAAAAGTCTTCAACATGGCAGCAGCAAGTTTCGCAAAGTCGTTTCGACTAGACCGCCCCAACTCGCATTCACCAACCCCGTTGCCCCAACCGGGCGGCGGGCCGGGACAGGGTGAGGCACGATTCCACCCCCACACACCCGTGACATCCGGTCGGCGAGGTCGCTCTGAAGCCCACGTCCCACCCGCTTGACACTCTCCGCGCCCCACCCCTACCGTCCCCCGAACGCGCATGATCATCTCTGGCATCGTCAATCCCCAACTCCTGTCCCTCCTCTGCCGCGTTCGCCATACCAACAGCCTGGTCATCGCCGATGTCGGCTTCCCCAGTTGGCCCGGAATCGAAACCGTGGACCTTTCCCTCGTCCACGGCATCCCCACCGTCCTCCAGGTCGTCAACGCCCTCCGCGCCCGGTGGAAATGCGGGGAAATCTACATGGCCCAGGAATTCATGGACCACAACGATCGCCGCACCCGCGCCGCCTTCGTGAAAGCCTGCGCCGGTGCCGAACTCCGCTTCGAACCTCATCCACAGTTCAAGCAACGCGTTCCCCGCGCCACCGGCCTCATTCGCACCGGCGACCCCATCCAGTACGCCAACATGATCTTGGTCTCTGCCTGAGCCCCGCCCAAACCGTCCCCGCTCGCCAGCCCCCAACCCGATCTTCCACACCCGATGAAATCTGCCATCACGATCTCCCTCGTCCCGGAAGCCCGCGGCGGCCCCTTTGTCTTCTGGGACGATCTCGCCGCCGGCTTCGCGGCCGCCGCCCGCCACGGCTTTGACGCCGTCGAAATCTTCCCCCCCGCCGCCAACGCCGTCCCCATTGGCCAGACCCGCGCCCTGATGGAAAAACATTCCCTCAAAATCGCCGCCATCGGCACCGGCGCCGGCTGGGTCAAACACAAGCTCCGCCTCACCGACCCCGACCCCGCCATCCGCGCCCGCGCCCGCGAATTCATCTTCGGTATCATCAACCTCGCCGGCTACCTCGGCGCACCCACGATCATCGGCTCCATGCAAGGCCGCTGGGAAGGCGCCGTCTCCCGCGAGCAGGCGCTCGACTGGCTGGCCGAAGAACTC
>CAZUUP010000586.1:0-3887 GCA_964623105.1 uncultured Akkermansia sp. | reverse complement strand
GGGGGGGGGGGGGGGGGGGGGGGGGGGGGGGGGGGGGGGGTGGGGGGGGGGGGGTGGGGGGGGGGGGGGGGGGGGGGGGGGGGGAGTGGGGGGTGGGGGGGGGGGGGTGGGGGGGGGGGGGGGGGGGGGATTTCGACGTTGGAATGTCGAGGTGCTGGGTGTGAGGTGCGGGGGATCTCGACATTGGAATGTCGAGCTACTGGGGGCGAGGTACTGGGGGGGCGAAAATCTGTTTGGGGGCGGAGGTGGGCTGCGGCGTCGAATTTTGACAAATCTGCCGGGCGTTGGCGGGACCGGGGGCGGGTGTGTGCGGATTGCAAAGTGATCTTGATTGGGACGTGGGAAGCGGGAAATTTGGGTGCCGGTTGGCGGGAAACATTGTGAAGGGATCATGAAAAGGCTGTGTGTCGCGGGACTGGTGCTGCTGATGGCTTGGGCGTGGGTGACGGATGTCGGCGGGGCGCCGGCGGCGTCGCGTTATGGCGAGATGATGCTGGCGGACAAGCCGGCGGCGTATTGGCCGCTGCATGATGCGGATGGGAAGTCGATCGAGAGCCGCGCGGCGGGGGAAGGGGCGGCGGCTTTGCGGGGGATGATCAATGGCAAGGTGGTGCTCGGGCAGGCGGGGCAATTGCCGGCGCAGTTTCCGGATTTTCCACCGGATGGACGGGCGATGGGTTTTGGCGAAGCGGCGGGGTACATCCGGGTGACCGATCCGGGGGTGAACAGCGTGCTGGATTTTGGGAAGGGGGACAGCATCACGCTGGAGGCTTGGGTGGAGCCGACGGAGTTGCGGACCGGGCAAATGGTGTATGTGATCAGCAAGGGGCGGACGGGGGCGAAGGGCGGCGGGTTGTTCAATCAGAATTATTCGTTGCGCCTGAGTGAGCAGGGGGGGGAGGCGCGGCTGGCGTTTCTGTTCCGGGACAGTGGCGCGGCGGCGGTGGCGGTGGGAAAGGCGGATTCGGAGCAGCACTGGCATCGGTGGACCTCGGATTCGGGATTTGCGGTGAACTCGGGATGGCATCATGTCGCGCTCACGTACACGTTTGGGAAAGGGGACAGTTTGCGGGGTTTCATCGACGGGGAGCCGGTGGGCGGGGTGTGGGACATGGGAGGTAAATCCGATGCGGCACCGGTGGTGGATGACGACGAGTTGTGGATTGGGTCGGCGATGGGCGGGAAACTGGAGGCGACGTTTCACGGGCAGATCAACGAGGTGGCGATTCACCGGCGGGCGTTGACGGCGGGGGACATCAAGAAGCGGTTCAATTTCATCGCGCCTGCGCCGGTGCCGGTGGTGGCGCAGAAGCTGCCGGAGGGCGAGGTGCTGGTGGAGATTTTGGAGAATCTCGGGGTGACGGGGACGTGGAATTTTAGCGCGAAGGAGCCGACGCAAAGTTACCGGGTGCCGGCGTTTGGCTTCGCGTTGCTGCCGCAGAAGTATTCGGAGAAAGGGTTGCGGATTGACCGGTCGGCGCCGTTCTTGGTGCGGGCATCGGCGCGGATTGCGCTGCCGGCGGGCGAGAACAAGTTACGTTTGCGAGCGTTGCAGAGCGCGCGGTTGACGGTGGACGGGAAGGTGCTGGCGACGACGAAGTTCCTCAAAGGCGGCGGCGACGGGCACGGCCCGGTACCGGAGGTGCCAGCGAATCTGCCGGACGGCCTGCGTTTTCTGCGACTGGCACATGAGGAGGTGGTGGTGAGTGTAAAATCGGAAGGCCGCGAGCATTTGGTGGTGTTGGAGGCGTTTGTCGGTGGCAAGGGGTTGCGACCCGAGGTGGGGGAATTGAGCGTCACGCGCGAAGACAAGGATGGGACGTTTTGGCTGCTTGGTCCGAAAGAGAAGATCTCGCACTCGGATGAGGGTTGGAATGCGTTCATTGCCCGGCAGCGGGCGTTGGTCGCAGGGATTGACACAGCGCGTCGGCGGGAACTGGGGGCGACGGAGGAGAAGTATTGGGCGGCGCGTCACGAGGCGGCGCGCAAGCTGGTGGGGGCGGCGGTGCCGCCGGTGCCCGCAGTCGGGGCGACGATGCCGGTGCGCAATGCGATTGACCGTTTCATCGGGGCGCGACTGGAGGCCAGGGGCGTCCAGCCGGCCGGGTTGATCGATGACCATTCGTTTCTGCGGCGGTTGACGCTGGACACGATTGGCGTGTTGCCGACGGTGGAGGAAATCCGGCAGTTCATGGCCGACCCGGCGGACCAGCGGCGCGCGCGGGCGGTGGATCGATTGTTGCAGCATCCGGGCTGGGCGGATCATTGGGTGAGTTACTGGCAGGACGTGCTGGCGGAGAATCCGGGGATTTTGAAGCCGACATTGAACAACACGGGGCCGTTTCGCTGGTGGATACACGAGGCGTTCAGCGACAACCGGCCGATTGACCGGTTCGCCACGGAGTTGGTGTCGATGGCGGGCAGTGTTTACGGGGGCGGTCCGGCGGGCTTTGGATTGGCGACCCAAAATGACGCGCCGATGGCCGATCGGGCGCAGGTGTTATCGCAGGCGTTTCTGGCGATGAACCTGTCGTGTGCGCGCTGCCACGACGCGCCGTTCCATGATTTCAAGCAGAAGGATTTGTTCAGCCTCGCGGCGATGTTGAATCAATCGCCGCAGGAGGTGCCGAAGAGCAGTTCGATCCCGGCGAACGCAAACATCAAGGTGGGGCGGGTGGTCAATGTGACGTTGAAGCCCGGCGAGAAGGTGGAGCCGGCGTGGCCGTTTGGGCGCGGTGGGGCGCTGGGGCTGAAGGAGGGGGCGGTGCGGAACACAAAGGATCATCGGGAGCAACTGGCAGCGTTCATCACGGACCCGCAGAATCCGCGCTTTGCCCGGGTGATCGTAAACCGGTTGTGGAAGCGGTATCTTGGACTGGGATTGATCGAGCCGGTGGATGACTGGGAGTTCGCGAAGGCATCGCATCCGGAACTGCTGGACTGGCTGGCGCACGAGTTGGTGGCAAATGGTTACGATCTCAAGCATGTCGCGCGCCTGATCTTCAACTCGCACACGTATCAACGGGTCGCAGGAGCGGCCGTGCCCGCGACGGACAAGGCGGAGGATCGTTTGTTCGCGTCGCCTGCGCGGCGGCGGATGAGCGCGGAGCAGTTGGTGGACTCGGTGTTTGCGGCGGTGGGCAAGGAGTTTGGGACCGAGCCACTGACGCTGGACAACGACAACCGGCGGGCGGCGAAGGATTTCCTGAACCTCGGCGTGCCGCGGCGGGCATGGGAGTTCACGGGATTTGCCAACGACCGGGATCGTCCGGCACTGGCGCTGCCGAAAGCGCAGGCGATTGCGGACGTGCTGGGGATGTTTGGGTGGCGGGATTCTCGGCAAAGCCCGGTGAATGCGCGGGATGATTCGCCGAATGTCTTGCAACCCGCGGCGCTGGCGAATGGTGACATGGCCAATGCGCGCGCAACGCGCCTCTCGGAAGACTGCGGCCTCACCGACCTGTGCGTGAAAAGCCAGCCGCTGTCCGCGCTGATCGATCAGGTCTTCCTGCGCCTGCTCTCGCGCCCGCCGACCGCCTCCGAGCGCGAGCTGCTCGTGCAGTCGCTTGAGCTTGGCTACGCCGACCGCGTCGTGGCCGGTGCCGTCACCAAGCGCAAAAAAGAATACGACCCCACGCTGCTGCTGAGCTGGACCAACCATCTCAACCCCAAAGCCACCGACCTGAAAATGGCCGCCGAAGAACGCGCCCGCCAAGGCGACGAACCCACCCCGCGCCTCCAGCCCCATTGGCGCGAGCGGATGGAAGATGTGCTCTGGGCGCTGGTGAACTCGCCGGAGTTTGTGTTTGTGCCGTGAAGCTAATGCCTGTCAGTAATTCCAACGAAGAATCCCAACGGGATTCCGGCCTCCAGCCCAGGGTTGCGAG
>CAZUUP010000585.1:0-3902 GCA_964623105.1 uncultured Akkermansia sp. | reverse complement strand
AAGGCCTCATGACCACCATTCACGCCTACACCGCGACCCAGAAGACCGTGGACGGTCCGAGCAAGAAGGATTGGAAGGGCGGGCGCAGCGCGGCGATCAACATCATCCCCTCGGCCACCGGCGCCGCCCGGGCGGTGGGTCTGGTCTGCCCGGAAGTGAAGGGCAAGCTGACCGGCATGGCGTTCCGCGTGCCGACGCCGACGGTTTCCTGCGTGGACCTGACGGTGCGTACCGTGAAGCCGACAAGCTATGCGGAAATTTCCGCCGCCATGAAAAAGGCGAGCGAGACCTACCTGAAAGGCATTCTCGAATACACCGCCGACGAAGTCGTGAGCACGGACTTCATCCACTCTCAGTCCTCGTCGATCTACGACGCCGGCAGCGGCATCGAGCTGAATTCCCGCTTCTTCAAGCTGGTGAGCTGGTACGACAATGAGTGGGGTTACAGCAACCGCGTTGGCGACCTGCTGCGGTATATGATCAGCAAGGGTTTGTAAGCGACAGTTTCGCTTCGTCTGAGAGCGGCGTCCTGGAAACGGGACGCCGCTTTTATTTTGGCGGGCTTGGTGAGGGTGGCGCTGGGCATGCGGAGTGCGAGTCGGGTAAAGGCGGCGGCTTAGCGGGCTGGAATCACCGGCAGCACGAGATGCGAGGCGCGGTCGCGGTCGTGATGAATGGTCTGGTGCGCGACGACGGGCTTGGTGGCGAGGCCGGTGTTGTCTTCGCCCGTGTTCAGGTTGCGCAGGTAGTAGGGGAAGTAGCTGCTGGAAATCTCGACGCGGATGCGGTGGCCCTTGGCGAAGGCATTCCCTGTCGGGCGCCAGAATTCAATCGTGTAGGGATAAACCGCGCCCGCTTCGAGCGTGCTGAGTTGAAAGGCATTGAACGCACCGTCGCGCTGCGGGTCGCGGTGGCGCGCGCGCATCAGGCCCTCGGCGAGAAAGGCGGCGGTGCCGTCCGGATGCACGTCAATCAAGCGCACCATCCAGTCGGTGTCGCGGGCGCTGGTGGCGGCGTAGAGCTTCGCGGTGATGGGGCCGACGAGCACGACTTCCTCCTCCAGCGTCGGCGTGGTGTAGCAAAGAATGTCGGCGCGGGCGGCGTTGGTGCGCACGTCGCGCGGGCCGTCAATGTGGCCGTTGGCGAAGGCCGCGGAGGGCGTGGGATTTTCGGGATCGTAGGTGTAACGGTCCGGCGGTTCGTTGGCGGGCGCGACGGGACTGAGCGTGCCGTCGCCGGTCGCGGTGTTCGCCTTCCCGCCGCTGTGGAGGAAATATTTCGTGAACTTCGTCTCGGGCAGCGGCCAGTCGGCGGCGGCACGCCATTCGTTGCGGCCCATCACGAAGACATGCACCGGCGGGTCGTTCAGGATGCCGGTGTCGCGCTGCTTGAGATGCTGGTCGAACCAGCGGCAGACGTAGCCATCCCAGTTGATGAGGGCCTGCGGCCCGAAGTCCACGCCGGCGGCCTTCTGGCTGCGGTTGATGATGTGTTCCCACGGGCCGATCACGAGGCGCGGACGCCGGGCCTCGGGCGTGCCGCCATGCTGTTTCATGGCGAGATAGTTCATCGGCGTGCCGGGGAAATTCGCATCGAACCAGCCCGAGATGGCCAGCGACGGCACCTTCACCCGCGCGTAGCTCCCGGGGTTCTGGTAGGCGACGCCGCGCCAGTATTCGCCGCTGGCGGTGTTCTGGAGAATCCATTGGTCGTACCATTTCGTGTGTCCGTGGCCGCGGTGGTCATCGAGCTTGAGGTAAGGCGTGAAGCGATAGGCGGTCTCGCGTCCGCTGGCGAAGCCGCCATACGCGCCCTTGCCGATGCTGAACGGCGTGCGGTTGGCCATGTTCCCCGCCCAGTCCACGGCCCAGCATACGAGGACGCCGTTCTGATACGGCCCGTTGTAAAACTGATCCGGCGGCGCGACCTCGGGCACGATGCACTGGAGCGACGGCGGCGATTGCGAGGCCGTCCACCACTGCGTCCAGCCCATGTAGGAAAGTCCGTAAGCCCCGACGCGTCCGTCGCACCACGGCTGTTTCGCGGCCCACTCGACGAGGTCGTAGCCGTCGGTCTTGTGCAACGGCGAGAACGGATCCCACTCGCCCTCGGAGTCGAAGCGCCCGCGCGAGTCGGTGTTGATGACCACGTAACCGCGCTGCGCGAACCACTTCGCCCGCGTGGCGAGGCCGTTCTTGTTGTAGGGCGTCTGGCAGAGAATCGCCGGGAAACGCCCCTCGCCAGCGGGCCGGAAGATGTCCACGACCAGTTGCGCGCCGTCGCGCATCTTCGCCTTTTGATTCCGCAACTCAGCGACTTCGTGCTCGGCGGCCGAGAAGTTTCCGGCCTGGGGAGCTTGGGCGAAAAGGTTGCTGGTGCAGGCAATGAGGGTGATGACGAGGACGGTGGCGGCGAGGATGGAGCGTGTCATATCGTTTGTTTTGTGGGCTTTTGATTAATCTCCGGAAACTGAGGAAGCGCGAGTGCCATTATGGAGTGCGGTGACTTGTCACCGCTTTAGCGAGGCGACTTGTCGCCGTCGAAATTCGGCTGCGCTCGACATTGCGAGCGGGCCACCGCTGGCGCGAGCGAGAGGCACCCGTGGCGAAACCTCCCGAGCGACAGGCGACGGCGACGAGTCGCCTCGCTAAAGCGGCGAGAACTCGCCGCACTCCAAAGCGCCTGCGCCATTTCTTCGGCGGCGCGTCAATTCAGGTGGAGTCATGGTTCGCGCTTGCTGATGAGTTGAAAATCGCGAGGCGTTTGCACTTTCTGCTACTTCCCCGCCGGACCGGGATCGTGGCGGTCGAACCACTCGAGCACCCGGCGCAGCACGTCCTCGCGGTGCGGCAGTTGTTTGATGCCGTGGCCTTCGTCGGGATAGAGCACCAGGCCGGTCTCGACGCCGACGGTTTTCAGAGCGCGATGAAACATCACGCCCATCGCGACCGGACAGCGGCGGTCATTCATCGAGTGAAGAATCAAGGTCGGTGTGCGGACCTTGTGCGCGTACGTGAGCGGGCTGTGCTGGCGAAAGCGTTCGGCAACTTCCCACGGCCGGCCGCTCATGTCCCAGTCCGTCCAGCTTTGCAGGTCGCTGAGATGCCACATGGCGTTGAGGTCCGTGACCGCGTTCTGCGCGACCGCCGCGCGGAACTGCTGCGTCTGCCCGACGAGCCACGAGGTCATGAAGCCGCCGTAGCTCGTGCCATAAACAAACTGCCGTCGCGTGTCCACGATGCCCGTTTTCACGAGGTGCTCGACGCCGGTGAGAATGTCGCGCATGTCGCCGCCGCCGAAGTCGTTGCGGTCGGCGTCGAGGAACTTCACCCCGTAGCCGATCGAGCCACGGAAATTCGGTTGAAACACCGCGAACCCGCGCGTGGCGAAAAGTTGCACCTCGAACCCGCCGCCGCCCGTCGAGCGTGAATGCGGCCCGCCGTGCGGATGCAGCAGCAGTTTGTAGGGCGGACGCGCGACCGACTCCGGCGGGCGCGTCAGCACGCCCTCGATTTCGAGACCGTCGAAACTTTTCCAACGCACGATTTCATCCATCGCCCGCAGGCGCGCGCTGAGGAGCGGATTGTTCGGCGGCGGGTTCGGACCCGAGCGCGTAAAGGGCGGCAACGCCTCGACAATGTCCTCCGGCCCCGTGTCGAGATCGATCGTTTGCTTCACCAGCCTGACGCCGCTAACGCCGTTGAAAACCACGCGCCGCGAGTCACGCCAGTACGGCGCCGGGAGCGGCTGCGCGGGCGGAAGGTGCGGCGGCGAACCGGCGGCGGGCGCGTGATGATCGAAGACCACGCGCGATTTCGGCACGCTCGAATCCAGCTCGACGACGGTAAGATTGAACACGTCCTGATGCGGCCCGCGCCGCGGCGAACTCAGGCACAGCACGC
>CAZUUP010000584.1:0-3903 GCA_964623105.1 uncultured Akkermansia sp. | reverse complement strand
GCCAGTTCATGCAGGGGAAACTTCGTGTAATCGTCCGCGTAGAGGACGCAACCGAAGCCCAGTTGCCGGATGTTGTTCAGGCACTTGGCCATTTTCCCCCGTTCCTTGGCGCTGCCCAGGGCGGGTAGCAGCATCGAGGCCAGAATTCCGATGATGGCGATGACCACCAGCAGCTCGATCAGGGTAAAACCCAATCGGGATGCGGTGCCGCCGCGGCTTTGCGCACGAGTATTCATACGTTGCGTTACCATAGATTCCCAATCACCGTTTGGCACTCTGAAAAGAATCGGCGGGCGTATTGATTGCCGTCGGCCGGATTTTCCTCAGTTCACCTGTCCCCCCGTGCCGCCCGGCCGCTTCCCGGTCGCGGGTCGCGCGGCCGTGCTGTGTTCCTGCGGCAACGCCAGCAGCCGACGTGCTTCCGTCAGCAGAAACTTCGTCTCCATGAATGGCTGGTAACTGATGTCCTGCCAGCGAATGCGCCCTTCGCCGTCCAGCAGGAAGGTTCCATGCAACGGCTTGGCTTCGAAATCATCGTGTGCCCGGTAGGCCTTGAACGTTGCCAGCGAATCATCGGACAACAGCGGTATCGGAAAGCCGCCGTTATACTTCGCTTTCTCCACCGTCTCCTTGAGTCCGCTCACGGAATCCGTGCTCACCGCCACGAGCGTAATTCCGGCCGCCTTGAATTCGTCCGCCATCGGCGCGAACGCCACGAGTTGCTCGATGCAGTGCGCGCAGCCCGCACCGAGGTAAAAGATCACGACCACCGGCCGGCCGCGGAACTGCCGGAGCGTGAACTGCCGACCCTCCCCGTCCGGCAGCGTCCAGTCGGGTGCGGCCGAAGGCTGCCAGCGAAACGGTCCCAGCGAATCCAGCGCCGGTCGCGGCCCAAAATCCTCCGCCCGCGACAGTGGCGGACGCCAGTCCGCCTCGAACGCCAGCGCCTTGGCCACCGGTGCCAGCCGCCGGAATGCCGGGGCCGTGAGATCGGCCTCGGCGGCCAGTTCGCGCAGCCGGAAAAAAGCCGCGAAGGCATCTGCATGCCGCCCGTTTTGCCACAGAATGTCCACGTGGCTCGCCAGCGGCTGCACCATTCCCTCGGCCGTCTTCGCCGCCTCCGCCGCAATTTCCTCTGCGCGATTTGTTTCGCCGACGGTGAAATGCAGGCGCGCGAAGCGGTCCTTGGGAACCTCTTTCAGTTTTGCCAGCTGTTCCTTCGCGGCCGCCAGCGCCCCCTCTTTTACCGCCAGCAGGCAGCGCAACTCGGCCACCGCCGCGCCGATCGAATTGGTGTTGCCGGTTGCCAGCAACGTCGCCCCGCCCGCATAACCGCCACCGGCGGGCCGCTTCGGAGCGGGCTTGGAGGATTCCTTCGACGCAGTGGCACCCGCCGGAGTTGCATTGGTCCCGGAATTCGGGCGGACCGTTGCGGACGCGACGGCATTGGTGCCGGGCGGTGGCGCCGTTTTCGCGCTGGCCGGTGCATTCGTCGTCCTGGTTGCCCCGGTTGCCGCCACCGAGTTGGTGGTCACGGGCGGCTTGGCTGCGATCGCTGAATTTGTGCCCTTGGGCGTGCCCGCCGTGTCTGGCTTGACCGCGGGGGCAGTCGCCGGGGCGGTAGTGGCTCCCGTAACCGTTCGGACCGATACGGACGCGACAGAGTTGGAGCCGGGCGTCGGCATCGCTTTCGCGACGGGTGGCGCGTTCGTCGCGCCCGTCGCCTTTATCGCCGCCACCGTGTTGGTGCCCATGCCCGGCTTGGGCGTGGTCACCGCATTCGTGCCCCCCGGCCTGCCAGCCGTCGTTGGTTTGATTGCCGGGGTATTCGTCGGGGCCGGTTTGCTTGCGACCTTGACGGCCAGCGATTCGAGCGCCGCAATCTGCTTCCTGCCGCCCGCGAGGTCGCCTGTGTGCAACGCCGCCAGACCCAGCGCGTGCAGGCGCCGCGCCTGGTGATCATTGTTGTCGGTGGGATCGAGATACACCGATCCCGCCAGTGCCGTCAGCTCTTCCCAAAGTTCATACCGCGTGAGCGTTTCCAGCAACCGCTGGTAACCGTAGGCTGCGCTGCCCTTGGACAGCGTGTTGAATTTCGGGTGCCGCGGCAGCTCGATCATGTTCCTCCCCAGTTCCACCGCGCGCCGGACGGCGCCAATGTTGTTCAAGTCGCGGATCAACCATTCATTATTGTGCGCGAAATTGTGAATCTGGTCTGGCAGCACCCGGTTGCTCATCATGTACGCGTGATCCACCCGGGCGCTGGCTTCCTGCTGCCACGCCGCATCCGAGTAACGCTTCAACGCCGAGTACGTGTGCCCGCTCATGTGCCACATGTGCGCGATGCCCGGGGCCGATGGACCGCAGTTGGCGGCCGACACCAGCGCGTTGGTGGCCCGCGCCCCCTCGTCCCAGAGGTGGATGCGGTAATGATTGGCCGGGTGAAACCGGTTGGCCGCCAGCACCGCATCCAGCAGGGCGTCCACCACCTTCTTGTCCCCGTACGGAACGCCCTTGCTGCTGCTCTGCCACAACTGCACCGCCAGCAGCGCCTTCGCCTCCACGTCCTCGGGATGATCCTTGACGATCCGCTCGAGCGCCTGGTTGTAGGTCTTGCGCCGCTCCTTCTCGTCCTTCTTCTCGTCCCGGTAATAATCCGCCAGCGCGTTAATCCACTTCTGCTCCCGCCCGGTGGCCGCGCCTTTGAGCTTCTCGGCCGACTTGATGAATTCCTTCGCCCGCTTCGCGTTGTTCAGATTCGCCATCGCCATGCCCCAAAACGCCATCGGACAGCCCGGGTCCAGCGCCGCCACCTGCCGGAATGAACGCTCCGCCTCGAAATAGAAAAACCCGTGCAACTGCCCGATGCCCTGGTCGAAAAACTTCTGCCCCAGCGGATGCCGCGTCGTGATCGGAAAATGCACCCCCCCCATTCCCGGCATCAAATGTGCCTCCTGCCGCGGCCCCTCATTGAACGCCTCCCCGTGCTGCGAATGGCCCGGAACCTGGTCGTGATCCGCCCGCGCGCCGACGAACCCGGCGAGAAGGAATGTCAGCAGCAGGAAAGTCGGCCGGCTTGAGTGACGCATAAAAAATACCCGCCGATCCTTCCCGGGTGGCGGGCTGAGCGGCGATGGCGCAACATTTCCCCCAAGCTCGGCCGACCGCAAGCGGCTTCTTGCCCGTGCTCAACCTGTGCGCCTGCCCTCCCCGGGGGCTGTGTCTTGATCTTGTCGGTGAATCATCCCCACATTCCGGCGGACAAATTGAATCTCGGCGCCCGGTCCCCTTCGGGCTTGGGTGCTCGCTTGGCCGGAGCGCGTTGTATTGGGCTCATGCTGCTCTGAAGTTCCGGCGCGACTTTCCCCCGGTCATGAAAACCCCCGGCAGTGCCAACCATCCATGCCTGCCAGCGGCCGGATCGTGAATATTCCCGACGCCTTGCGGGTCGCTTGGCAGCGTGTTCTACCATGGCACTCATTGAATCCACCCGCCCGCCCTCGGCTTCGGCACGAGTCCATTCGGATTCATGCCGCCATCGTGCGTTTGGAGAAAAAGTAGGAATCGTCGTGTGCGCAGTCTTCGGCACACCGTCCGTTCGCCGGCCCTTTCTGGCGGATCCAAAATGCCTTGCGCTGTTCGTGTTGTTTGCTGCCCTCCTGCTTCCCGCCGCGCCTGTGGCCATGGCGGCCGGCGCACCACTGCCCAACCCTTCACCCCGCCAGCATTGGGCCTTCCGACCGTTGCAACGCCCGTCCGTCCCGGTTGTGCCAACCAACCCCGCCGCCGCTCCCAATCCCATCGACGCCTTCCTCGCGCGCGCGCTCGCCGCCGACGGCCTCACGCTCTCGCCGCACGCGCCGAAGGACGCGCTCCTCCGCCGACTCGCCTTCACGCTCACCG
>CAZUUP010000583.1:0-3908 GCA_964623105.1 uncultured Akkermansia sp. | reverse complement strand
ACCGGAACCTGGTGCAGATCGGCGCGCAGAGCCACGATCTGCCGGGGTTGCTCACGTTGCTGGCGGATTATTACACGCAGTCAGCGGCGTTGTTGATGCGGTTGCAGGGGTTGATGGTTTATCCGCTGATTGTGCTGGTGGTGGCGGTGGTGATGACCGCGGTATGCGGGCGTCTGGGAGAAGCTTTGGTCGCCGGATTCCTGGAGTTGGCCGAAATGGGATGGATGGCGGAGCCGAGGTTCAATCATGTCGCGTTGTGGATGCCGGTGGTGCTGACCGGGTCGTGCCTGCTGCTGGCGGTGAGCGGACTGATGGTGCCGCGGTGGCGGCGCTGGTTGCGCTGGCGATTGCCGGGCTTCAAGGATGCTTCGATAACCCAATGTGCGGCGACGCTCAGTCTGCTCTTGCGGAGCGGTTCGACGTTGCCCGCGTGCATTGGTCTGGTGCGGCAAATGGAGGCCGGAACTCCGGCGGAAACAGAATTGCGTGCGTGGGAGAGCCGGCTCGCGGCGGGCCGCGGGAAGTTGGAGGAACTGGCGATGGGTGGGGCGTTGTTTCCCCCGCTGGCGATGGCATTGCTGATCGACAGCGAGGCGGATTTGGCGACCGGATTTGCGCGGGTGGCGGCGATCTACCGGGCGCGGGCGTTGGCCCGGGTCGAAATGCTGTTGCATGCGGCGTTGCCGGCGGCCTTGGTGTTGCTTGCGTTGATGATCATCGGGCAAGTGGTACCAGTCGCTCGATTCGTGAGAGGATTGCTGTTTGTGATGTCGCCTTGACTCGAAGATGAACGCCTTCTTCATGCGGATGGGGGAGATCGAGATACCTGAGGCGACGGGCATTCCGTGGTTGGAATTGTTGGTGCAGGTATTGGTGTGGATCGGGGCGCTGCTGTTCTTCCTGGCGATTTGCGGAACGGTCTTCTGGCTGGTTGGCATTCCGTTCCGACGACGGCAACGCGCCTTGGTGGTCGTGCAGCTTATCGAGACTGGACTAGCGTGCGGACGGAGTCCGGAGTCGGTGCTACGGCGGGCGGCGGAGTCGCGGGATCCGGGGCTGGGGGTGAGGTTTCACCTGCTGGCGGGCTGGCTGGAACGTGGGCTGACGCTTTCGGAAGCGCTGACGAAGGTCCCGGGCCTGTTGCCGCCGCGCGTGACGACGCTGCTCAAGGTGGGCGGCACCATGGGCGCGCCCGGCAAAGTGCTGCCTGCCTGCCGGGCGGAGTTGGAATTGGTGCCCGCCGGACTTCGCGACTGGCGGAACCGGCTCTGGCTGGAGTTGCTGTTCCTCTGGCCGGTACAACTGTTTTTTCTGTGGACGTTTCTTATCTTTGTGCTGCCGAAAATTGACGAGATTTACAAGGATATGGGCGATGGCGCGGTCGGACTGCCAGTAGTCTTGAAACTCGCGGAAGCCTGGTTTCCTTATCTGGTTTGGGGTGAGTTGATCTTGCTGGTGCTGGTGCTGGGGAGTTTTGGAGCAAAGGCGGGCGCGTCGTTTGCGCCGGTGCCGGATGGATGGCGGCGGAGGTGCGAGCCGTTGTTGCGGGCGCACGCGGCGGGGCGGGATTGGTTGCGGTGGCAAGTGCCGTGGTTGAGAAAGCGGTTGGAGAGGGATTTTTCGGCATTGCTGGCAGTTCTGCTCGACAGCGGCATTCCCGAGGAGCGGGCGGTGATGCTCGCGGCGGAGGGCACGGGGAGCGGACGCATTCAAGCGCGGGCGGCGGAGGTGGTGGCGGAGTTGCGACGCGGGGTCAAGCTGACGGATGCCGTGGCGGCGATGGATGATACCGGGGAATTTGGCTGGCGGCTGGCCAACGCGGCAGCGGGGCCGTCGCAGTTCGTGGCGGCGCTGACCGGGTGGCACGAAACGCTCGACGCGCGGGCGTTCCGCACGGAGTCGGCGGTGGCGCAGGTGGCGCACGCTGGCGGGTTGTTGGTCAACGGGTTGTTTGTCGGCGCGCTGGCGGTGGGGATTTTCCAAGCGCTGGTTGCGATGATGAACATGGCGGATGGATTATGGTGACGCGACTTTTGCGACGGCGGGAACACGGGGCGCTGAATGCCGAGATGATGGCGGCGTTGTTCATCCTTGCCGTGGCGATCATCCCGCTGGCGTATGCGCACGTGGAGGATCAGAAGGAGCTGCGCAGGGCGTATCAACGGGCGGTGGCGATGGAGATTGTGGACGGCGAGATGGAGATTCTCGCGGCGGGTGCGTGGCAGCGCTGGCCGGTGGGAACGAATGTGTATCCGGTGACGGCGCGTGCGGCGGCAAATCTGCCGGCGGGGAAGTTTGTAGTGATCCGCACGGCGCAGAGCGTGCGCCTGGGCTGGCGTGCGGAGAAGCCGTCCGGCATCGGTCCGGTGGAACGGGAATGGAGGCTGCCGTGAGGGTGACGCGCGATGGGAACGGGACGCTGGCGGGACGTGAGGCTTACGCAGCCGAAGGTTCGCGGTGGGTGGCTGCTCAGGGTTTCTGCGGGGAGGGAGCTTTTGCGCGGCGAACGAAAGATGATGGGGGCCGGCCCGGGCGGCAGGTTGGGTGGCGCGGAAACGTGGCGTCCATGGGTGAGTTGCCGGGAGACTGGAGTTGTTGGCGGCGAGGAGCGGGTGAGGCGGGCGTGTCGTTGATCGATTGCCTGGTGTACATTTCGTTGCTCGGCGTATTTCTTTATCTGATGTCCTTGGCGGTGTTTGAGGCGGACATGGGTTCGAAGCTGCTGCGGCGCAATGCTGATCAGATTGGTCGCGCGGTGCGGGCGGGGGAGGCGTGGCGGGAGGATTTGCGGCGGGCGCGGGGTGCGGTGGAGGCGGTTCGCGGCGGGGAAGGCGAGGGGGTGCGAATCCCGGGAGGGGCGGGGATGGTGATGTGGGTTTTCCGGGAAGCGGGCGTGTGGCGGAGCCGGGACGGGCAGGCCTGGGAATTATTGGTGCCGGGGGTGAAGGGTTCGGAAATGCGAGCGGAGCCGGGTGGGTTGCCGGGGGTTTGGCGCTGGGAACTGGAGTTGCAGACGACGCGGACGAATGCGCGGGTGCGTCCGCTGTTCAGTTTCAGTGCGGTGAGCGGAACGGAGGTGGGGCGATGAGGACTGGGGTGATGGGAATCATTCCGGATCGACTGCGGCGGCAGCGGGGTTCCGCCGTAATCATCGCGCTGGCGGCCCTGTCGTTGCTGGGCACGTATCTGGCGGCGAATCATGTGGCGGTGCGCGGGTTGCGGCAGGAGTTGAAGCAGATCGAGCAGCGGCAGCAGCAGCGGTTGCGAACGATGGCAACGCCGGAGCGAAAGGTCGAGGCGGGCGGGAAGGCAGTGCCGGGAAAACTCTCCAAACCATGAGCAGCAATCCGGTAGAAACGGGCGGGACGGGGGCGGCGCGGGAGCGGCTGCCGGACCGGGTCGAGTTGATCGAGCGTTCGGTGCGAGTGCTGTATGTGGCGGGACTGGGCTTGGTGCCGTTCCTTGGGGTGATGGCGGCGTGGGACGCGTGGCGGGAGGCGCGCCGGATCAAGAAATGGGAGGCGCAGACATGGAATCCGGCGCGGGTCCAGCGCCGGCTGGCGTTGTGCGTGGCGGGCGGGAGTTTCCTGGTGAACTTGGGTCTGTGGATCTGGCTGGTGACGGAGGCGCTGCTTTGATCGGAGCCAACAGTCGTCGCGCTCTCAGTGTGCCTTGGCCGGTGCTGAGGCCGGGGCCGGTGCGGAGGCGGGCACGGGCGCGGCTTCGTGGTGGCCACCCTTGGTGAATGCAGCGGCGGCAATGAGGACGCCGACGGCCGTGGCGAGGGCGCCGATGTAGAAAAAGATTTTCTGATTGGTGAGGAGGACGAGGGAACAGAGGACGACGGCGATGTGCAGGCTGATTTCCGAATACTCGAACCAGTGGTGCTTGTGGGCGGCGGTGGCGGC
>CAZUUP010000582.1:0-3917 GCA_964623105.1 uncultured Akkermansia sp. | reverse complement strand
GCGTGCGGCGCGCTGGGGACAGACGCGCCCTACCTTTTTTTGCGGCTTCTGCGCCGTTTTGCGGCGATCGGGGCGATGGATAGGGTGGATGTGAGGCGAGGGGGGGGGTGAATTCCCGGTCGATAATGTGCAAAAGTATATCCATTTCTGAACAAATGGAGTGACTTTTGCACATGGCCACGAAGGCAACAGCAACCGACCGCCTGCTCGAACTGGCGAAGCGTCAGCCAATCTTGCGGGTGAGAGACCTGCTGGCTGCGGGAATTCATCCTGAACACCTGCGGCGGCTGCATGAGAAAGGCGTAATGGAGAGAACGAGCCGGGGCGTCTATCGGTTGGCGGAGGCGGATTACGCGGAGCATCTCAGCCTGGCCGAGGTTGCCAAGCGGGTGCCGCACAGCGTCGTATGCCTGTTGAGTGCGCTCTCGTTTCACGAAATCGGGACCCAACTGCCTCCCGATGTGTGGCTGGAGGTGGAGCGTCGGGCGGCGCGGCCAACCTCGATGAACCCACGATTGCGGGTGGTGCGAATGTCCGGCCCGGCTTTCCTGGAAGGGATTGAGGAACATCAGATCGAGGGGGTGCCGGTGCGCGTGTATTGCGCAGCGAAGACGGTGGTGGATTGTTTCAAATTCCGCAACAAGGTCGGTCTGGACGTGGCGTTGGAGGCGCTGAAGGAGGGCCTGCGTGCCCGCAAGCTGAAGCGGGCTGATCTGCAACGTTTCGCCGTCGTTTGCCGCATGGACAAGGTAATGCGCCCCTACATGGAGTCGCTGACATGATGACGCCGACGCCACGCAACCTGGTCGCTTCGGTGGCCGCCCGCTTGCGAGAGCGTTCGCGGACGCTGGAAGAAGACCATCAATACGTGCTGATGCGCTATGCCGTCGAACGGTTGATGTATCGTCTGAGCGAATCCGCCCATGCTGAGAAGTTCGTCGTGAAAGGAGCGATGATGTTTCTGGTGTGGGCGGGCTCGTCGTATCGCGCGACGAAGGATTTGGATTTGCTGTCGGTGAAGTCAGCTTCCGTCGAGCGGTTGACGGACATTTTCCGGGAGTTGTGCGCAGTGCCGGTGGTGGATGATGCGTTGAAGTTCCAGCCGGAATCCGTGACCGCCGAGGCCATTCGCGAGAATGCGGCCTAACAGGGGGTGCGGGTGAAGCTCCCGGCGGCTGGCTGAGGACAGCCGCGCCCTACCAACCGTCACCGCGACCGGGCGGCATGAGCGACCGGGACGGTCGCGCGCCGGAGCGCGGGCGGACCGACAGCAATTGCCGCACCGCACTCACTCCAAGTGCGCGGAAACGTCGCCCGGCGTTTCTTGCGCCAGCAACGCGCGGGCGAGCCGCCCGCGCTGCTGGCGGGGGCTGTGTGCCGATGTGCCCATGGCGGTTGCGCTGGCAAGAAGAGTGATTCAACGCGGCCATGCGAATGATAAGAACCGCGACAGGAAAACCGCGTTTGTCCACGATTACGCCGGGAGCGCGCGCCCCGCTGATGGCGTGGTTGCAACCGGGGGAAACGGGAATTCGCAGGTCGGGGAAAGAGCCTTGGCAGGACTGTGTCCTGCGGATTGGCAAGCCCGGAGCAGATTGGTGGTTGGCGGGTTGGAACGCGTTGCCGGTACCACAGCGTTCGTTTATCAGCCCTTCCGTCGGACCCAGCCCGGATTGCCGTCGGATCGATGTTTTCCGCGCAACGGACGCCACGGACACCCGGATCAGTCCGTTGAGTTTGCCGGACAGCTCTCAACCACCAGCCCTTTCCAGCCACGTTGACAGCGGCCCTGCTCGCGCGGGCGATCGCGGCTGAAAGCGGCGACTTCGCTGTGGGACTCGGTGGAAATCTTTGCCTGCCGTTTTTGCCTTTCCCGACCCGGTCCTTTCCCGCGTCTCCTCAAGGCCTTTCGGGAACCAAACGTTCGACTGCTTCGGCAAATTGCTCCAGCGTGTAGGGCTTGAGAATTGTTCCGCAAAAACCGTGCGCCTCCCAGTTGGCCACCACAGGATTGGTTGATGCTCCGCTGGAAACCAGTGCCGGAAAGCCTGGTCGGATGGAATGAATGTGCCGGATCGCTTCGCCGCCTCCCATGCCGCCCGGCACTGTCAAATCCAACACCGCTCCATCGAAAGGCTGCGCTGCCGCCTCAGCCGCCTGAAAAACCCGCAGCGCCTCCTCGCCGCGGGAGACAAATTCCGCCTGATACCCCAACCGCCGAAACATCGCCTGCATCAATGTCTGCAAAGCCAGTTCGTCCTCCAGTACCAGAATCTTGCCTCGCCGACTGCCGATCGCCGGCCGTCGCGCTGGCGTTACCGCCACGGGCACCCTGTCCGACGCAGGCAGATCGATGTGAAAAACCGTTCCTCGCCCCGGTTCCGACTCCACCGTGATCCTGCCCCCGTGGTTCCTGATGATCACATCGCACATCGCCAGACCCAGCCCGTTGCCATTCTTTTTGGTCGTAAAATACGGATCGAAGATCCTTGGCAACGCTTCCGGACTTACACCGCAGCCCTCATCGGCCACCGAAATGCGGACGTAGCGTCCCGCCGCCATGCCGGCAGTCCCACTCGTGCCAACGGTCCGATTCGCCGCTGCAACCCGCAACCGACCGCCATTCGGCATGGCCTGGACCGCGTTGATCACCAGATTGTGAATCACCTGGCTGATCTGACTGTTGTCCGCCTCCACCGCCCAGAGATCCCGTGGCAGCAGAAATTCCGGCTGAACGGGTGTTCCATGCAATCCGAACTTTGCGGACTCGCGAATGGTCTCCTGCAACCGCGCTGCTGTCTTGACGGGTGCACCGCCCTTGGCGAATTGCAGCAACTGGCCGGTGAGTTCCCGCGCCTGCTGCGCCGCCTTGGCCGCCTCAATCAAGTTGCCTGTCACCGGCAGTCCGCGCGCCTGCGCCTGCTCCGTCGCGAGCGACACATTGCCAACGATCACCGTCAGGATGTTGTTGAAATCATGCGCAATTCCCGCCGCCAGCACGCCCAACGATTCCAGTTGCAGATTTTTCCGCGCCTCGATCGCGAGCCGGTCGTGTTCGGTCACGTCGTGGATTACCAGCACCGCGCCGATGATTGCCGCGCCCTCCCGCCTCCGGATGGGTGACACCTTGAAGACAATCGCCCGCTCCCGGCCATCCCGGGAGGTAAGCCGGCAGCTCTGCGCGACCACCGTTTCCGTCCCGTCCTTTAGCGCCGCCTCCAGAAAACCCTGCTGGACCTCGCGGTGCTCGCCTCGAACCGGCGCGAAAACCGTCGGCAGCGGGCGACCCGCCGCTTCGGTCTGCAACCAACCGGTCAACGTTTCCGCCACCGGATTGAGCAACAGCGCGTTGCCCGCGGTATCCGTTGTGATCACGCCGTCACCAATCGAGCGCAAGGTCACCGCCAGCCGGTCCTTCTCCTGCGCCAAAGCCTCCTCGGATCGTCCGTGCTCCTCGACTTCCCGGCTGAGCAGCTCATTTGCCTGCGTCAATTCGATCGTCCGCTGTCGCACGCGCTCCTGGAGTTCCAGGTTGTGATTCTCCACCTCGCCACGCAAACGCAGATTCTCAATCGCATACGAGGCGCTCGACAGAATCACCCCCACCGGACCGAAGATCGCCGGCTGTGCCGCCTCAACCCCCGGCCGGGCCACTGCCGCGAACATCCCGATCGTTCGGGCCCGGGTCCCCAACCGGTGCAACAACGTCGGTTGCTCTTGATCCGCCCGCAACGCTGGCACTGGCACACACCGGCTTTGCCGGAGCGCCCAGGCGAACGTGCCCGCCTTGATCGCATCGTTCACCCGCCTTTGCATCGCTCCGCGGCGCTCTGCGGGCAGGCACAGACGCATCTCAAAATCCCAGTCCGGAGGTTCGTTCAACAGCAGCGCCAGCCACTCGAATATCCCAAGCAGCC
>CAZUUP010000581.1:2835-3923 GCA_964623105.1 uncultured Akkermansia sp. | reverse complement strand
GCCCGTCCCGTCACCTCCGTTCCCTGATTCCCCCGCGATTCCTGCCGATCCCACCAATCCCGCCAATCCCGTCTTGACGCCTCTCGCCATGGCGATTCTCCTGCGGGTGTGACTCCCGGCTGCCCCACCCTCGCCCGCCCTCGCCGCCGCCTTGGCCGGACCGCGCGCCTCCTCCTGCCTCTCCTGCTCCTCCTGGCCGCGCCCCGGGCACACGCCGCCCCGGCCGACTACGACCGCGACGTCAAACCCCTCCTCCAGCAGCGCTGCTACACCTGCCACAGCCGGCTGAAACAAAAGGGCGACCTTCGCCTCGACGCCGGCACGCTCATCCACCGAGGCGGCAAGCACGGCCCCGTCGTCACCCCTGGCAAAAGCACCTCCAGCCCGTTGCTCCAACGCGTCCTCGCCACCGACGAAGCCGAGCGCATGCCGCCCGAGGGCAAACCCCTCACACCCGAACAAATCGACCTCCTCAAAAGCTGGATCGATGCTGGCGCCCGTTTCCCCGCCGCCGAAACCATCCCCCCGATTCCCGCCGAACACTGGGCCTTCCAACCCGTCCGCCGGCCCGCCATGCCGGCCGTCAAAAACACCGCCTGGCCTCGCAACCCCATCGACTCCTTCGTTCTCGCCAAGCTCGAAGCCCGCGGCTGGTCGCCCTCCCCGGCCGCCTTGCCGCGCGATTTGCTCCGCCGCCTCCACCTCGATCTCACCGGTCTCCCGCCCACGCCCGCCGAGCAGGACGCCTTCGCCTCCGGCCCCACCCCCGCCGCGCTGGATCGTGTGATCGACGACCTCCTCGCCCGCCCGACCCACGGCGAACGCTGGGCGCGTCACTGGCTCGATGTCGTCCGCTACGCCGACAGCAACGGCTACGAGCGCGACGCCGAAAAACCCTTCGTCTGGCGCTACCGCGACTACGTCATCAACGCCTTCAACGCCGATCTCCCCTTTGACCGTTTCGTCCTCGAACAACTCGCCGGCGACGAACTCCCCGATGCCTCCACCCAAACCCTCATCGCCACCGGTCTCCAGCGCCTCGGCCACTGGGACGACGAACCCGCCGATCCGCCCACCGACCGCTTCGA
>CAZUUP010000581.1:0-2735 GCA_964623105.1 uncultured Akkermansia sp. | reverse complement strand
GCCGCCATCAACGCCGCCGTGCAAAAACTCCGCGAAGCCACCCCCGACCTGCCGCTCGCCTATTTCCTGCGCGAACCGACCAACCAACCCCCGCCCACGCACGTCCTCCTGCGCGGCTCCCCGACGCGCCCCGGTGCCGAAGTCCCGCCCGCCGTGCCCGCCGTCCTGGTGAAAACTCAGCCGCCCTTCCCGCCGCCCGGCGAACGCACCTCGCAACGCCGCCTCGCCCTCGCGCGCTGGATCGCCAGCCCGGAAAATCCCCTCACCGCCCGCGTCCTCGTCAACCGCGTCTGGCAATATCATTTCGGCCACGGCCTCGTCCGCACGCCCAATGATTTCGGTCTCATGGGCAGCCCGCCGACCCATCCCGAACTGCTCGACTGGCTCGCCGACTGGTTCATGCGCGACGCAAATTGGTCGCTGAAAAAACTCCACCGCCTCCTCACCACCAGCGCCACCTACCGCCAAAGCAAGGCCGCGAATCCCGCCTACGCCGCCGTCGATCCCGAGAATCGCCTCCTCTGGCGCGCCCCGCTGCGCCGCCTCGAAGTCGAGGCCATCCGCGACTCCATGCTCGCCGTGAGCGGCCAGTTGAATCCGAAAATGTTCGGCCCCGCCATGAAACCCGCGATTCCCGCCGCCGCCATCGAAGCCAACACCGACAAAGGCGCCATCTGGAAAACCTCCGATGAAACCGAGGCCGCGCGCCGCACCATCTACGCCTTCATCAAGCGCGGCCTCGTCGTCCCGATGCTCGAAGTCCTCGACCTCGGCGACACCGTCCACAGTTGCCCGCAACGCCAGACCACCACCGTCGCCCCGCAAGCCCTCACGCTCTTCAATAACGAGTTCGTCATCGCCCAATCCCGCCAGCTCGCCGCGCGCCTCGTGCGCGAAGCCGGCACCGATCCCGCGAAACAACTCGACGTCCTCTGGCGCCTCACCCTCTGCCGCAAGCCCACGGGCGTGGAAATCTCCGCCATGCAGGATTTCCGCCGCACCGAAACCTCCCGCCTCCTCGCCGACGCCACCACCGCCGGCAAACCCCTGCCCGCCGCCGAAGCCGACCGCGCCGCCCTCGAACAAATCTGCCGCACCGTGCTAAACCTCAACGAATTCGTGTATCCCGAATGAACCGCGGGCGGAGACGAAATCAAAAAGGCGAGATTGCGATGAAGCTCAAAGCTCAAAGCTCAAAGCTCAAGGGAAGCACCAAGCCCCAAGCACCACACGCTTCGCGGCGCGCTGCGCGATCCTGCGATAAAGCTGAACGACCGCTTCAACTCCCGTCTCGCGCGACAACTTCACCGGTTGTCGCGCCCGATGCCTTTCTCATCTCATTAGCACCCGGCTTCAGCCGGGTGTTGGCGGCGCAGAGGTGCCCAACCGCTTTAGCGGTTTCCCGACCGCCGAACGAAAAACCGTTGAAACGGTTTCCCGGGCATTGTCCCGCCTCCACCCGGCTGAAGCCGGGTGCTAATGAGATGGCTGCGATGCCCCCCACGGAACGTGGACCATCGGCTGACTCGCTTTCGAGCCCGCTCCGCCCTCCCCCCTCCTCACCGTGTCCCTCCCCCCCTTGTTCCTTGCTCCTTGGCCCTTCCCTCGAGCTTTGCGCGTTATCCTTTGAACTTTCCCCATGAATCGCTTCATCCCCAACCCCACCCCGTGCTCCCGCTCGCGCCGCGAATTTCTGTGGCAGGTCGGCGGCGGCTTCGCCGGCCTCGCGCTGCTCGACCGCCTCACCGCTGACGGCTTCTTCGACCAACCCGCCCACGCCGCCACGCCCGCCGCCGCTCTGCGTCCGCGCGCCGCGAAAAAACCGCATTTCCCCGCCAAGGCCAAGCACTGCGTCTTCCTCTTCATGAACGGCGGCCCGAGCCAGGTGGACACGTTCGACCCCAAGCCCGCGCTGACCAAATTCAACGGCCAGCCCTATCGTGGCGAAGCCAAGGTCGGCTCGAACGGCCGGCCCATCGGCCACCTCATGCAGTCGCCGTTTCCGTTTCAAAAGCACGGCCAGAGCGGACTCGAGATCAGCAGCCTCTTCCCGCGCACCGCGAAATTCGCCGACGACCTCTGCGTCATCCGCTCGATGTTCAGCGACACCGCGGCCCACGCCTCGGGCTGTTTGCAGATGAACACCGGCAGCATTTTCATCGGCAAACCCAGCCTCGGCGCGTGGTTGAACTACGGACTCGGCACGCAAAACGACAACCTCCCCGGCTTCGTCGTGATGACCGATCCGCGCGGCGGCCCCATCGGCAGCGCGTCGAACTGGAGCGGCGGCTACATGCCCGCCGCCTACCAGGGCACGCTCTTCCGCAGCGGCGGCACGCCGTTGCTCGACCTCGCCACGCCCGCGGGCACCAGCGACCGCACCCAACGCCACAGCCTCGATTTGCTGAAGGCGCTGAACCAGGAACACCTCCGCCAGCATCCCGACGAGAGCGAACTCGTCGCGCGCATCGAGTCCTACGAACTCGCCTTCCGCATGCAGACCACCGCGACCGACGTCGTCGATCTCGACTCCGAAAGCGCCGCCACCCGCGAGCTGTACGGCTTGAACGACAAGCGCACCGCCGACTTCGGCCGCAAATGTCTCATCACGCGCCGCCTCCTCGAAAAGGGCGTCCGCTTCATCCAACTCTACTCCGGCGGCGGCCACATCGAGGACACCTGGGACGGCCACAACAACTGCATCACCAACCACACCCTCCACGCCGGCGAAACCG
>CAZUUP010000580.1:0-3927 GCA_964623105.1 uncultured Akkermansia sp. | reverse complement strand
TCAGGGTTGCTTCAGGCGCGGTCGCGATGCCGCTTAAATTTTCAAGGGGCGGACGGTAGCAATTGGGGTTGGGGATGGCAAGCGGCGCGGAGGATTTTGGGGAAAAGCTCCAAGGCTAAAGCTCAAAGCTCAAGGAAAGGCCCAAGCACAAAGGTTCAAGCGGGCCGGAGAAGTTTTCGGACGCGGCAAGAGTTTTGCCCCATTTGGCGCGCCGAATTCACGCCGCGATGGAGCGGTGGATTTGGAACTTGGCCGTTGGTTCTTCCCTTGAGCTTTAAGCTTTAGGCTTCGAGCTTTTCCCCGCCCGCGCCGCAACTTCTTCCCCACGGTCTGTTACACATCCGGCCACACGAGCTTGCTCAGATTCTTGATCGTCCCGGCCAGGTTCCCGCTGAAATCCTTCACATACTTCGAGGCTTCGAGCAGGCCCTCGGTCGAGACGGAATACCACGGGCGGTTCGGCTTGGCGATCGTCACGGCCTTCACCGCCAGTTCCAGATTGCCCGACACCTCCTCGTGCTTCTCAGTCGGCAGCGCCGCGAGGAGCTGCCGCACCTGTTGGTCCAGCTTCTCCAGCAACTCCCGCCGCTCCCCCGGCGCCTGCTGCTGGATCGTGTTCGTGCAATTCGTCAGCGTCTGCCCCACCTGCGCATTCGTGACATCCCCGCCAATCCGCACGCTGTGGTCGTCCCGCTTCTCCCCCGCCACATAATCCCCCTGCACCAGCACCGTGATCCCCGCCCGCGTCTCGCGGAAGACCTCCCGCCCCCGCAGCGGCTCCCGCTCCGGCGACTTCCTCCGCGGCCGCGCCTCGATCAGCTTCTCCAGTTCCTTCTGCGCCACGTTGAAGCCCTCCTTCCGGCTCGCGTGCTGGCACACCGCCTTGCCGCCCGGCTTCAAAATTTGGTACTCCGCCAAGTCCAGTCCCTTCAGGCTGATGTCATCCACCAGCACCAGCACAAACAGGAAATCCTTCTCCTCCTTCCGCAGCCGCTCCCGCGCCGCCTTCAGCTCCACCTTCTCGATAAAATCCGACGCCAGAAACGCCGTCGTCAACAGCCCCACGAACACCTCCATCGTCCCCAGATTCTCCTGAATCTGCTCTTCCCACCGCATCCCCGCCTCGATCAATCCATCCTGCCACGGCGTGATCAGCTTCTTCTTCGTCATCACCGTCAGATTGTCCTGAAAAACCATCTTCGCCGCCTTGTCCTTGTGGGAATAGCTCAGGAACAAATTCAACGGCGTCAGCCCCTCCCGCCGCGACTGCGGCTCCGACGCCTGGTTCAATTGCAGCGTCGGCTGCACCAGCACCTTCCCCTCCTTCGTGTCCACCGCCACCTGTTGCTTGCCCAGTTCCGCCACCTCGAGGTCCGCCACCGGCCGGAACACTCCCGACAGCTCCGCCAGTTCGATCTCCGCCACCGGTTTCGGCTCCGGCAGGTCCGCATGGATGCGCTCCAGATTCCCCTGGATGATCTCCAGCAGCCGCAGCCGCGCCGCCGGCGGACCAAACGCCGTCACCTCCACCTGATTCCGCTTCTCGCCCCGCCGCACCAGCGCCGCCGCGTTCTCCTCCACCAGCACCACCCCGTTCCGCCAGCGCGGCTGCCCCTCGCTCAGGAGATGCGTCATCACAATGAACCGCGGCAGCACCCCCTCCGGCAGCGGATCGTACACATACCGCAACCGCACGCTCCCCGGCTTCTGCCAGTCCGCCGTCGTCACGCCCGCCGGTTGGAACTCCCCCAACGCGCCCGGCACCAGCCACCGCGTCGCCACCCGCCCGCCCGGCTCCTCATCCAGCGGGAAACACATCTCAAACCGCTCCATCAGCCGCAGGAGAAACCGCCCCGTCGTCTCCGTCTCCCCCGGCAGCGCTACCAACGCCGCCGCCAGCGTCAGCACCCCGTCGCTCTCCGGCCGGTCCTTGGCGCGCAGCAACCGGTACACCCCGTCCGTCACCCAGTGCGGATTCAGCACCGTCGTGTCCCGCAGCCGCGGCTCATCCACAAAATGCAGCACCGCCCCCAGCTTGTGCAGCAGCCGCGCCAGCGACTCCTGCTTCCCCAAATCCCGCTCCCCATGCCGGGCGCAAATCTTCCGAAACTCCGCCAGCTCCAGGTGCTGCTGCTTCGCCTCCGCCGCCGTCTCGTGCCCGGCCAGCCCCAGCCAGCGCAACAGCTTGTTCCCGCTCGTCGCCGGTTTCCCATTTGCCTCCCCGCGCAGTTCCTTCATCACTGCCAGCCACGCCTCCGGCACTTGCAGATGCGGCGGCTCCGTCTCCTTCAGCCCCGCCACCGCCTCGCACAGCCGCTCGCGCAGTTCCACGCACGTCTCCCGCTGCTCACAATTCGTCGGCGTGAAACTCTGGAGAAACGGGAACCGCTCCTGCAGCCGCCGCCGGTCCACGTCATAGCCACCCTGCCGCGCGTCCTGCCGGTTCAGCGCCACCAGCACCGGCGCGCCACCGGCATACCGCCGCAGCAGCCCCAGCCAATATTCCGCATCCTGCATCTCCGTGTTCGACCGTGGGTCCAGCACCAGCACATACACACACCCCTCCGTCAGGAAAAACTGGTGCAGCGCGTGCGTGATCTCCTGCCCCGCGAAATCCCACAGTCGCACCGTCAGCTCCCCCGACGCGCACCGCAGCCGGAAACTGTCCAGCGCGATCCCCGGCGTCTCCTGCTCCCCCTTGTCATGCGGCTCCCCCATAAAGAACCGCCGCAGACTCGTCTTCCCCGCCCCGCCCCGCCCCACCAGCATCACCTTGATCTCGTTCACCGCCCGCAACGTCCCCGCCGCCTGCCCCTGCCGCTGCGCAAAGTAAAAGTTCAGGATGTCCCGCGGCCGTGCGGCGGTATTTCGGCCGCCCCCATAGACCTCAACAACCGTCGGCCCCAAGATGGAATCGGGAATCCCCAACCCCGGGTTGCCATGGAGAAAAAGCGCCTTCAGCACCGTGAGCTGACTCAGCTCCGGTGGCAGCGTGGTGAGCTGGTTGTGGTTGAGATAAAACCATGTCAGCGCCGTGAGCCTACCCAGCTCCGGCGGCAGCGTGGTGAGCTGGTTGTGTTCGAGATGAAGCTCCGTCAGCGCCGTGAGCCGGCCAATCTCGGGCGGCAGCGTGGTGAGCTGGTTGCCGGAGAGGCGAAGCTCCCTCAGCGCCAAGAGCTGGCCCAGCTCCGGCGGCAGGGTGGCGATCTGGGTGTTATTGAGGTCAAGCGTCGTCAGCGCCGTGAGCTGGCCGATCTCCGGCGGCAGCGTGGTGAGGCGCGGCGAAGAAAGATTCAGCATCCTCCCCTCCTTCCCCTTCCGTCGGCATTCCTCGATTGCCCGCAGCGCCTCGTCGTAGGCCTTCTGCTCCTTGGCGATCATCTTCGGTGTGGGCATGGGATCGAGGGTTGGCGGCGGCTTAAATGGCAGTGGCAGTGCGGGCGAGACTGGCGTCCCGTCCGCCGCCGGTCAAGGCACCGCCGGGCGCCATCTTTGGAGTGCGGTGACTCGTCACCGCTTTCGCGCAGGCGACTGGTCGCCGTCAAACTCCCGCCCGCGTCCGCCCTCGCCCGCGTGCCCCCGCTGGCGCGAGCCGTGAACGCCCCCGTAGCGCAGGTTTCCAAACCTGCTGTATCGCCGATTTCCAAATCGGCAGCGGCCACGGACTTTCCAGCGCGTGCGGCAAGCCGTGGCGTTGCGGGTGGTCGGAGCACCTGCGGGTTTGGAAAACCGCGATACAGCAGACTTGGAAGTCTGCGGTACAAGGCGGTCGTGCGCGCGCCGACGCCGGATGCGGGGGCGCATTCGGCGACACGTGAGGGCGCGTGTGCTCCCCACGGCGCGGGGAGGTTCAGCCCAGGCCGAGCAAGCGTCCGCCCTGGTAGGTGAGGAAGGCGAGAATCCAGGCGAGGGCGCCCATGTAGGCCC
>CAZUUP010000579.1:0-3928 GCA_964623105.1 uncultured Akkermansia sp. | reverse complement strand
AATACAAGGCGCCGACCCCGGATCGGTGCGGGGTGCCGGCGTGGCGCCAGCGCGTGTTGTTGGCGCGCAGGTTGGTTGAAGCGGGGGTGCGTCTGGTGACGGTAGATGTGCGCTGGTGGGATACGCATGTGAAGGGTTACGAGACAATGCGGGACGGGTTTCTGCCGCGTTGGGACCGGGCGTACACGGCGTTGATTGAGGATCTGGATCAACGGGGGATGCTCGATTCGACGATGGTGATTGCGTGGGGCGAATTTGGGCGGACGCCGCGGGTGAACTCGACGGGTGGCCGCGATCATTATCCGAATGTTTTCAGCGCCGCGCTGGCGGGTGGGGGAGTCCGGGGCGGCCGGGTGGTTGGCGAGTCCGACAAGCACGGGGCGTTTCCGGCGGAGAATGCGAAGACGCCGCAGGACGTGCTGGCCACGATGTATCGGCATCTGGGTGTTGACATCGAGGAGTCGTATATGGACCACGCAGGTCGTCCGCACCGGGTGTTGCCGTCGGGCGAACCGATCAACGAGTTGTTCAGTTGACCGGGGACGCGGGCGCGGAATTTTTTTCGGGGCGGGCATTTCGGGGGATTGACCGTGGACGGAGGCGATTTTGCGGGGGAAAAATGCGCAGAATCTGGGTTTGTCTCGAATTAATCTTTTCCGCCGGTTGTCCAAACGATCCATGCATGATCGAAGCGCGATGATTCCAACCATTCTTGATTCCGTGGCCCGTTCGAGATGCTTCCGGGCGTTTCTTGTCGCTGTCAGTTTGGGGACCCTGGGGGCGGGGCGAGTCGAGGCGCAACTGCCACAGACGAAACTCGCGACCGTCTTCCCGCCGGGCGGGAAGCAGGGAACGAGCGTCGAGTTGGTGGTGACGGGGGCGGATCAGGAGGATGCGAACCAGTTGTATTTCTCGCATCCCGGCATCACCGCGAAGGGTGCCGAGCAGAAGTTTTCGGTGGCGATTGGTGCAGAGGTGCCGCCGGGGTTGTATGACGTGCGGGTGGTGGGGCGGTTTGGCCTTTCGAATCCGCGCACGTTCGTGGTGGGACAGTTTCCCGAGGTGGTGCGGAAGGGAACGAACACTGTTTTTGAATCCGCCCAGGAGGTGCCGCTGGGTGTTTCGATCAGCGGAACGGTGGCCGCGAGCGGAATGGATTTCTACAAGTTCCCGGTGAAGAAGGGCCAGCGCGTGCTGATCCAGTGTCAAACGCGCGAGATCGATTCGCGCATGGCCGGGGCAATGGTGCTGTACAGCAGCACCGGGGGCGAACTGGAACGGAGCCGGACGGGGGATCTGATGGATTACACCGCGCCGGCCGACGGGAATTTGGTCGTGAAGGTGCATGACTTCACCTATCGCGGAGGGGCGGAGTATTTCTACCGCTTGACGATCAGCGACAGTCCCTACATTGACGCGGTCTTGCCGGCGGCGGTAATGGCGGGGACGAAAGCGAAGGTCACGCTTTATGGTCGCAATCTGCCGGGGGGAACGCCGGCGAAGGGGGTTGAGGTGCGCGGGAAACCTTTGGAACAGCTCGAGGTGGAGATTCAGGCACCGGCGGAAGCAGGCGCAAGGCAGCGGCTGGTAACCGGTCGGACGTTGCCCTCGACGGCGGGTGCAGCGGATGGTTTTGAGTATCAGTTGAAGACGCCGCGCGGGGTTTCCAATCCCGTGATGATCGGATTTGCGGATGCCCCGGTGGTGCTGGAAGTCGAGCCCAACCAGAAGCCGGGCGAGGCGCAGAAGATCACGCCGCCGTGCGAGGTGGCCGGGAGATTTTATCCGGTTGGGGATGTGGATGTGTTTACGTTCGAGGCCAAGAAAGGGGATGCTTACGCGCTCGAGTTGATCGCCAACCGGATGGGGTTGGTGGCTGATCCGGTGATAGTGGTGCAGAAGGTCGCGAAGGATGAGAAGGGGGCGGAAAAGGTTACGGACGTGGCGGAGATTGGAGATTCGCCGGCGAACATTGGCGGGCCGGAGTTTAACACGGCATCGCATGATCCGACGGGGCGGTTTGAAGCGAAGGAGGACGGCACCTATCGTTTGCAGGTGCGCGATCTTTTCAATCGCGGGCAGCCGAATGGGCGGTTGACCTATCGCCTCATAATCCGGAAGGAGTCCCCGGATTTCCGGTTGGTTGCGCTGCCGGAGGCGTCCCAGGTCAAGAAGACGCCCACGGATGTGATGGCTTGGAATTCGACCTTGCGTCGTGGCGAGACGATCCCGGTCAAGCTGCTGGTGTTGCGTCGGGATGGATTCAAGGAAGACATCCACGTGTCGGTGGAAGGCCTGCCGAAAGGGGTAACTTTTGGCGAGGTGCGGATTCCGGCCAACTCGAACAGTGTGCACCTCCTGCTCGCCGCGGATGACAAGGCGGCGGCGTGGGTGGGTGGGGTACGGGTATTGGGCAAGGCCAAGGTGGCGGACGCCGAATTGGTCCGGGAGGCGCGGGGTGCGATGGTGACGTGGGACGTGGTGTCCGACAATGCAACCACGGAACCGCCGCGGGCGCGGATGACGCGTGGTGGGATGGTCCTTGCGGTGAGTGAACTCGAGGCGGCGCCGTTCTCGATCGTGCCGGATCTGACCAAGCCGGTGGAAACCTCGGTGGCGGGCAAGGTGAAGGTGCCGTTCAAGGTGGCGCGGCGTGGTGATTTCGCGGTGGACCTGAAGCTCAAGGGGTTCGGAGCGCCGGATGCGGACAAGTTCAAGGAACTGGATGTGCCGGCCAAGGCGACCAACGTGGTGTGGGAACTGGATCTGTCGCAAACCAAACTGCCGGCGGGTACGCACTCGATTTATTTGCAGGGCCGGGCGAAGGGCAAATTCCGGTTTATGACTGACGCCGCGAAGGCGGCGGAAGACGCGGCGAAGAAGGCCGAGAAGGAAGCGGCCGAACTGGCGGCTGCCGCCAAGGCGGCTGACGAGGCGGCGAAGAAGGCGGGGAGCGGTCCGCCCGACGCCAAGGCCGCAGCGGAAAAGGCGGCGAAGGAGGCGGCGGCGAAGGCCAAGGCGGCGGAAACTCGCAAGACTTCGGCGCAGTCGCGGATGAAGGAAATGGCGGACAAGTCCAAGCCGAAGGATGTGGATGCGGCGTTTTATTCGCTGCCGGTCACGTTGAAACTGGCCCCCGGGCCGGTGACCATCGCCCCGGCGTCGGCGGCTGGCGAGGTTGCGCAGGGCGGCAAGTGGGAGTTGCCCGTGAAGATCAACCGGTTGTTTGACTACAAGGATCCGGTCGAGTTGACGCTGGTCCTGCCCAAGGACGTGAAAGGCATCACGGCGGCAAAGGTGACGATTCCGAAGGACGGCACTGAAGGTAAGTTGGTGGTCGAGGCCGCCGCCAACGCGACCCCGGGCGAGCATAAGCTGGCCGTGCTGGCGTCCATGAAGCTCAACAATCAAGACCTGAAGGTCGAACAACCCGTGGCGCTCAAGGTCGCCGCGGTCGCCGCCCCCAAGCCGGCGCCCAAGGCGAAGTAAGATTTTTCGAGTCCATCAACCCATTTACCACTCCATGCTCTCCGGAATAAAAACAGTTCGCTTCCCGCTGCTGGCGGTTGTCACGTCGCTGGTCGTCTCCACGCTGGGTGCCGCCGAGGCTCGCAAACCGATCGAGATTGCCAAGGTCACGCGTCCGACGCCCGTTGATTTTGAGAAGGAGATTTTGCCGGTGCTCAAGCGCAACTGCCTGGCGTGCCACAACCAGACCAAGGCCGAGGAAAAACTCGTGCTCGAGACCCCCAAGGACATTCTGAAAGGTGGCGAGTCGGGTCCGGCGGTGGTGGCGGGAAATCCGGACAAGAGCCTGTTGCTGCAGCTCTCGGCGCACACGAAGAAGCCGGTCACGCCGCCGGCGGGGAACAAGGCGGGGGCCGGCAATCTCACGCCGCAGGAGCCGGGCCCGCTGAAGCTGTGCACC
>CAZUUP010000578.1:0-3931 GCA_964623105.1 uncultured Akkermansia sp. | reverse complement strand
CAGGCGGGCGGGGAGCCGGGCGGCGCGGTGGTGATCGGATTGGGCGAGGTGGGGTCGCTGGGGGCGGGGGAGCTGGCGCAGGCGGTGGCGCACGGGTTGGCGCGGCTGGCGGTGGCGGTGGCGGAAACGCCGGCGGTGTGCGGGCGGGAGGTGACGGGGCGGGAGCCGTTGAGCGTGAGCACGCTGTTGATCGGGACGGGGCAGGGGGGCGTGACGCTGGAGGATTCGGTGAAGGCGATTTTGGAAGGGGTGGAGCGGGCGGAGGCGATGTTGGAGCGGGCGAAAATGCGGAGCCGGGTGACGGTGGGCGCGGTGGAGTTCATCGAGTTGAACGAGGATCTGGCGATCGCGGCGGCGCGGGTGCTGGCGGATTTGGAGCGGGATCCGCGGTGGCAGCGGAGGTTCAAGATCGGGGGGCGCATGCGCAAACTGCCGGGGGGCCGGACGCGCGCGGCGGCGGCGGAAGCGCCGGGTTGGTGGGACCGGCTGCGGATCGCGGCGGACGCGGCGGGCACGGGGGCGCTGTGCTATGACCTGCCGACGAACCGGGCGCGGGCCGAGGTGGAGGTGGTGCCGACGCAGCGGGCGCTGCTGGACCAGTTCGTGGAGCGGTGCATCACGAATGTGTCGCCGGACGCGAGCACGGCGCAGACGTTGTTCGAGCTGCTGGTGCCCAACGAATTGAAGGATGTGGCGTCGGCACGGCGTGATCTGGTGCTGGTGCTGGACGAGGAAACGGCGCGGTATCCATGGGAGATGCTGGAGAACCGGCTGGACACGACGGGCCGTCCGCTGGCGGTGGCGGCGGGGATGGTGCGGCAACTGCGCCTGACGGACGACCGGCGGCGGGCGGTGGTGGTGAATGCGGTGGAGACAAATGCGTTGGTGGTGGGTGATCCGGTGAGTGATTTCGAGCCCTTGCCGGGGGCGGAGCAGGAGGCGAAGGCGGTGACGGTGGCATTGCGGACGCGGGGTTACACGGTGGAGCAACTGGTGCGACGGGAGGCGGCGGAGGTGGTTGCGAAGTTGTTCGAGCGACCGTACCGGATCGTGCATCTGGCGGGACATGGGGTTTACAACGAGGAGTTTGAGCTGCCGGGGAACGGGGGCGGGATGCGCCGGGTGAAGGTGACGGGCATGGTTTTGGGAAAGGGGGTTTTCCTGACGTCGGCGGAGGTGGCGCAAATGCGGCGGGTGCCGGAGCTGGTTTTTTTAAATTGCTGTCACCTGGGCCGCATCGAGGATCCGGAGCGGGGCGGCGTCCGGCAGAGCAACCGGCTGGCGGCGAATCTGGCGGGGGAGTTCATCGCCAACGGCGCGCGGGCGGTGGTGGCGGCGGGATGGGCGGTGGACGACGCGGCGGGAACGACGTTTGCGGAGGAGTTTTACGCGGGGATGCTGCGGGGGTTGCGGTTCGGGGTGGCGGTGCGGGTGGCGCGGGAGCGGACGTTTGAGCGGCATCCGGAGGTGAACACGTGGGGGGCGTATCAGTGTTATGGGGATCCGATGTTCGCGCTGCGGGGGGAGGGAATCGACGAGCCGGCGGGGGCGGTGCGGCGGCTGGTGCATGAGCGGGAAGCGGTGGTGGAGGCAGAGAATCTCGCGGGTGACGCGGTGCGGGCGCGGGGGGGCAAGGAGTTGCAGCAACTGGTGGAACGGCTGCGGCAGTTGGTGAAGCGGGTGCCGGCGGACTGGCTGGAGCAGGGCGAGGTGGCGGCGGGTCTGGGGTATGCGTTTGCGGAGTTACGGTGTTTCGAGGAGGCCGTCGAATGCTATGGGCGGGCGGTGAAGTGCGAGGACGGCGGAGCGGGTGTGTGGGTGTGGGAACAATTGTCGAATCTGGAGGCGCGGCGGGCGGTGGAGATGGTGCAACGGGATGCGGGGGCACGGGCGAAGGCGCTGGAGTTGGTGGCGCGGGCGAAGGCGCGGTTGGAGGGGTTGCTCAAACTGGGAGGGACGGCGGAGCGTTTCAGCGCGCTGGCGAGCGTGGAGAAACGATGTGCGTGGCTGATGCGGGGGCGGGAGCGGGCGGCGGCGCTGGCGCGGATGACGGCGGGCTACGGAAGGGCAGTTCAACTGACGGGGGAGACCGAGGTGTCGGCGCGGGCTTATGCCATGGCGAACTGGTTGTTGGGACGGGTGTTGACGGAGGGGCGCGGGCGTTCGGGTCGGACGGAGTTGCGGAAGGAAATCACGCGCTGGGAAGAGGCGATGCGGGAAAAAATGGCGGCAGAGGAGGCGGAGCGGCCGACGTTCTGGACGCTGGCGAATGTGGCTTACGGACGGTTGTTAAGCGAGTTGGCGGCGGGTGGGCTGGAGCGGGGCGGAGCCGAGGTGATCGCGCGGTATCGTCGGGCCATGGAGCGCGGGGCGACGGAGCGGCAGAGGAGTGCGGTGCGGGAGAATCTGGAGTTCATGGCGGCGGTGGTGGGGGCGCGTCGTGAGGGCAAGAAGCTGGCGTCGGAGTTGGACGGGATTGCGCAGGCTTTGGCTGGGTGAGGGGTGGGTGAGCGGCGCTTGGAAAAATGAGGTCTGCCGCCGGGCGTGAGGACTACACGGGCGGCGGTGCGCACAGGAATCTATCCCCGCCCGTGGCCCGGCCACCCAGCCGGGCAAAACTCATTTCTCGATCACGCGGTAGAAGCGGCGGTGGAGGTTGGTGCTGCTGGCGTCCTCGAAGCGGATGAGGCCATTAATGATCGAGAAGCCCGTGGTGTTGGTGATCCAGATGGTACCGGGGCCGACGAAGTTGGTGGTGGAGTGAATCTCGAGGCGGGTCAGGTCGCTGGCGAGGGTGCCGTCGGGGTCGCGGAAGTGGAGTTGGAAGCGGCCGTCGGACAGGCGGTGGAGGTTGGTGCCACCCTCGACGCGTTGGGGCACGAGGACGCGGAGCAAGGCCGGGGCGCTGGTCACGCTGCCGGAGGAGTTGGTGAGGATCACTGAATATAGACCGCTCGCAGCGCGCGTCACATTGGACACGGTAAGCGAAAGGTTCGTTGCCGCGGGCAGGAAAGTCCCGTCCTTGCGCCAGAAATAGATTGGGCTGGTTCCGGTCGCGCTCACAGTGAAGGTGACGTTGCCCCCGGCTGCCACGATCCGGCCTGCCGGGTCCGCAATGATGACTGGTGCTGTCGTCGCCGGGTTGACCGTCAAGATCGCCGCCGCACTGACCGCACCGCCCATGCTGTTCGTGGCGGTGAGGCGGAATTGGTTCCCGCTCTGCGCCGTGGTCGTGCCGCTCACCTGCAACGTGCCCGTAGCCACTCCGGCGAAGCCGACGCCATTCGCCAGGTTCGTCCACGTTGTCCCGCCATTCACCGAGCGCTGCCAGAGCAACGTCGGCGTCGGTGTCCCTCCCGCCGCACCGGTGAACGTCGCCGTCTGCCCGGCCGTCACCGTCCGGTTCGTGGGCTGGAGCACGATCACTGCCGGCGAGTTCGTCACGACGACCGTCACCGCGTTCGTGACTTCCAATCGCGCGAAGAACAGTCCGCCCCCCGTCAGGTTCCGCGTGCCGAAGTTCGCGTTCCCCGAAAAATTTCCCGCCACATACAACCCGTTCGTTGCCGGTGCCACCGCCGTGGCCAGATCATCGCCAGTCCCTCCTGCCGCAAACGCCGTCTGATTCATGCCCGGCGACTCGATCTGGCCCGCCAGCGCATCGCTGCCACCGAGCACCACCAGTTGGTTCGTTCCAAACATGGCTCCGTTGAACAGCCCCCCGGCCATCACCCATTGTCCGGCCGTCTTGGGGGCCAACGCCGTCACCGACGCCGACTCCGCCAGCGCCTGCTCCGCCACCAGATTCCCGGCGCTGTTGAATTGCAGCAGCGGGTAGAGATTCGTCAGCAGCGTTCCGTTCGCCCGCACATCATCACCCAGCGTGAACACGGCCAGCAGCGTGTTCCCCGCGCCCTAATCGCCGCGTAAT
>CAZUUP010000577.1:0-3933 GCA_964623105.1 uncultured Akkermansia sp. | reverse complement strand
CCCAACCCCGTGACAAAACCGAATGTGCCGGCGCTCGTCCCTCTTTGGAAATTCAGAGCGCCCGCCTCGGAATCGGTCACCATGGTATTGTCGATGATGGTTGCCGTCTGATTCCTTACCGTCGGCTCCTTGAGGATCTCCTCGGCTTTCTTCGTTGTGCTCGTGACACCGAGCGCACGGAGATTGGCGCGGCGCTCAAGACGTTCGTTTTCCAGCGCCGCCATTTCCTTGGTGGCTTCGGCCATGGGTTGTCTGGCCGGCGGCGGTGCCATTGGGGTGGTTGGGCGGGGTGTCGCGGCGACGGGGCCTGACATAGGTTTGCCGGTGGGCATGGGTAGCTGTGGCCGGGAGGGTTCAGCGGGAGCGCCGATGGGTGGCATGTCAAGGGGAGCAGAACGATCGCCGCCGCCAGACATCGGGGTCAGCGCGCGCTGCAGGTCGCGCTGGATTGCCTGCTCGAAGCTCTGCGCGGTCAGTTGCTGCACCGAGCCGTCGGCAAAGGCGGCGTCGTTTCTGCCGCCGGGGCGCACGGCGTAGGCCAGCAGGGCGTTGGGGTCTCCGTAAGTTTTGCCCGCGCCGACATAGAGCAAGCGCTCGCCGGTCTCGGCATCGTAGAGGACTTTCTCCGAGCCAAGTTCGTTGCGCATTTCCTCGAAACTCAGAGGGAATCGTCCGTGGTCGGAATGAAATACCTGCGCCGCGGTGGCGATCTGTTTCAAGTTGTTGACGGTCTTGATCCGGCTGGCCTTGGCTTTCGCTTTGCCGAGGGTGGGGAGCAACATTGAGGCCAAAACTCCGACGAATGCGAAGATAGCCAGCGCGGTCAACAGGCCTGCCGCGCCGCGTTTTCGCGTGGCGGAGAAAAGGACCCAAACGACCATAACGACAAAGAGGATGCCGACGAACACTCCGAAGCCGTGATCCCAGAGTTGGCTGTGGAACTCGAGGAACTTTTCCCACGCATCCCGCCACCCATACGTCGTGCCGCGCGCGGCGGTCATGCTGCCGTCGAAGCCCGAGAGGCGCTGGGTGAAGGGCGCGTAGAGGGTCCATTCGGCGTAGGTGTTGGGCACGTCGGTGCGCGGGGCTTCGAGGTGGAGGCGGCTGGGCAGGAGTTTTTTCAGCGAAGCAAAGGTCTGCGCATAGACGATGTCCACGGCGAAGGCCTGGTCGCGGTTGGCGGTGCGCGGGAGCGAGACGAGGAGCGATTCGGCGTCGCGCTCGGCCTTGACCGGCTCGCCGTTCACATACACACCCCAGAGCGCCGCGCCGCCGGGGAGCTGGAATTTTTGAAACTGCTTGTCGTTGTTTTTCACCATGAACGAGGCCTGCGTGAGCATCTCGCCCGCCTCGGTGAGGACGCTGGTGATCTGCGTGCGGTCGGTGACGGCGGAGAGCACCTGCGCCTGTTCGTGGCGCGTGAGTTCGAGGCCGAGCGCGAAGTCGCCGCCGGTGTAGCGGTAGGCCAGCAGCACGGGGCGCGTGATGAGCGCGCGGTCGGTGTCGGCCAGCTCGGTGGGGTCGATCTTGCGCAGCGGCTCGGCGACGGGCTGCGGCTCGAGCTTGAGGCTGGCGGCGGTGGTGATGGCGACGGAGCCGGTCTCGCGCTCGACATCGAGGACGTGCGCGCCCGCGGCGTCGAGCGTGGCGCGGCTGGGATTGAACTGGTGATCGTAGGTGACGACGAGCGTGTAGCCGCCCCAGACCTTGTCCTGGAGGCTGATGGTCCAGATGTTCGTCGCGGATTCTTTGCGGCGGATGTTGGGGCCGGTGAACTCGACGTTTTTCCAGTGCGCCGGGAGTTTCACGCGGAACTGCTGCACGCCCTGGTTGAGGATGCCGTAGCGAATGGTGGCGCTGCCGCCGACCTGGCCGTCGCCGATGGTGATGAGGTTGAAGACCTCGGCGAGGACGCGCGCGGGCAGGCGCTCGGGGGCGAGCGAGAGCTTCCAGTCGGGCTGGTCGAGGAGGTAGCCGAGGATCTCGTCGCCGACGGGGCCGATGAGGTTCACGGGCACCTCGCGCAGGCCGGCGAGGGTGACGGTCTTGAGGCGGATGCCCTGCGCGGCGGCCGCGCCGATGCGGCCGGTTTCCTTGGTCGCGCCGGTGACGCGCAGCGGGGAGAGGTCGAGCTGCGCGGGGAATTGTTTGTGCGGCTGTTCGAGCTGCACCTCGAGGCGGCGCGCGCCGAGGACCTGGTTTTTGAAATTCACGCGCAGTTTGCCGTCGGTGATTTTCCAGTCATCCACGCCCTCGCCGCGCACGTCGGCGACGGTGAAGTTCGTCTGCGTGACGAGATCGAGGCCGTAAATGCCGGCGCGCTCGACATTCAAGCTGAGCGTGTGCGTGACGAGCAGGCGCGTCTCCTCGAGGCGCACGGTGACGCGGTCATTGACGTTCACGATGGGTTCGAGGCGCTTGACCTTGACCGAGAGCGCGAAGGGGCGGCCGTAGAAACGATAGGCCGCGAGCGCGCCGCCGGTGGCGTTGACCTGGCGCAGGCCGGTGGCGGTATCGACCTCGACGAGCAGTTCCTCGGCGGACACGGTGAAGGAGCCGGACTCGCGGTCCACGCCGGTCGGCTCGGGCGGGAGCAGCGCGGCGGTGGCGGCGTCGAGGGGCTGCTCGGAGAAGATTTTGATCACGGCGGATTTTTCGAGCGGTTTGATGAACTCGATGGTGAGCGTCTGGCGTGTGCCGTCGGGTTTCACCTGCCAGTCACGGACCTGCGTGCCGCCGGAGATTTGCGTGATGGTCTGGTTGGCCGGGAGCGTGATGACAAGGCGCGGGACGCTGCCCTGCACGACATCGTAGGTGAGGTCGGTGGTGTATTTGATGACGGTGGGCGTGAGGTGCGCGCGGGCGACGGTATCGACGGTGACGAGGGATTTGCGGGCGACCTCGACGGTTTTGCCCTGCCAGCGCAACGCGAGCGTGCGGTCCGCGCCGAGGAAGCCGCTGATGATGCCGGGGGCGCGGGCGTTGGTTTTTCCCGGTTCGTCGAGCGCGGGCGTGCCGGAGAGCAACTGCAGCTCGACGCCGGGCACGGTGGATTTGGCGGTGACGGCGGCGAGCGCGGCGGCGGGGCCGGTGAAGGAGATGTGGTTCCACGGTTCCTGCCGCGTGATCTTGGCGATGATCTCGAATTCGAGGTCGTAGATGCCGGGCTGCGTGGCAACGAGGCGGAACTGGCGCGCGGCATTCACGATGCGCACGCCCTCGGGCAGCGCGGGGGCGAGCACGGCGACGTCGCCGGTGAAGAGGGGCGCGGCGATGACGTTGGTGGTCAGGGATTCGGCCTGGAGGAAAACGCTGAAGCGCGCCTCGGTGTCGCTGATTTTGCCGTCGTAACGGAGCTGGTGGAAAAAGAGGTTGGTCGAGACGGTCGAGGCGCGCGCGAGGAGCGGGACGGCGAGCTTCGGCGGACTGGTGCCGCGCGAGAAGATTTGCAGGCCGTTCAACACGGCGACGCCGTTCGGCCCGGGCGCGACATCGATGCGGACGGGCTTGCCGGCGAACACGGTGACATCGCGGAAGACCACGTATTGCTGGCGTTCCTGCCACGGGGACGTGGCTTTCCAACCCGCGGAGCCGAGCGCGGTGAGGGGGCCGAAGGTGTTGGTGCCGGAGGTGACCGTGAAGAGGCTGTTCTGCTCGCCGGTGACATCGGCGTCGGCGTGGCCGTAGAGGAAGAAGTGGTAGTTGCCGGGGTCGAGGTTGCGGACGGTGACGGTGAGGTTGCTGCCGTTGAGCGGGAAGATGTAGCCGTCGTACATCGGGTCGCCAGTGGCGTTGCCCCAGACGCCGGGGGCGTTCGAGACGGCGAGGCTGACCTTGGTGGCGGAGGCGTCGGCGAGTTTCAGATTTTCCAGCAACCCATCGGCGACGAGCGCCATGCGGATCCGGTTGCGGCCCGGATTGATGCCGTGCGCG
>CAZUUP010000576.1:0-3948 GCA_964623105.1 uncultured Akkermansia sp. | reverse complement strand
GTGGGGGTGAGGTGGACGAGGTGTTGCTGGAGGGGGGGGCGCCCGTGGGGGAGTGCCCGGAGGGTCCTGGGGTGCGGGCGTGCGAGCTTGAATATCTGGGGCCGGAGGTCAACGCCGGGGCGGGGGGTGAGGGCGCAGCGGAAGTAGGCGCCGTCGCAGGGAGTGATGTCGAAGTGCTGGACTTCGGGCAGATGTTCCCAGGTGTGGCGAAGTTGATCGAGGGGCGCGGCGATCTCGGCGATGACCTGGTCGCCGGCGCTGAGGCTGTGCTGGAGATTGGCGGGCGTATCGGCGGCGACAATGCGGCCTTCGTGGAGGATGAGGACGCGGCTGCAGGTCATCTCGACCTCGGGGAGGATGTGGGTGGAGATGAGGACGGTGTGGGATTTGCCAAGGTCCTTGATGAGCTGGCGGACGCTGCGGATCTGGTGGGGGTCGAGACCGATCGTGGGTTCGTCGAGGATGATGAGGTCGGGTTCGTGGACGAGGGCATCGGCGAGGCCGACGCGCTGGCGGAAGCCCTTGGAGAGCTGGCCGATGACTTTGCGGCTGACGTCGGCGAGGCCGCACTGGGTGATGACGTGGTCCACGCGGTCGCGGCTGCGGGCGATGGAGAGGCCTTTGAGGCGGGCGCGGAATTTGAGGTATTCGCGGACCCGCATGTCGAGGTGGAGGGGGTTGTTCTCGGGGAGATAGCCAAGGCGGCGGCGGACTTCGTGGGAGTCGGTGAAGACGTCGTGGCCGGCGATCCGGGCGGAGCCGGAGCTGGCGGGGAGGTAGCACGAGAGGATGCGCATGGTCGTGCTTTTGCCGGCGCCGTTGGGTCCGAGCAGGCCGACAATCTCGCCGCGGCCGACGGAGAAGGTGAGGCCGGAGATGGCGGTGCGTCCGGGGTAGCGCTTGGTCAGGTTTTCAACTTCAATGACGGGGGTGGGGTTCATCAATGAGGCTGAGGGTCAGCGCACGGTGAGTTCGACCGCGGCTTCGCGGTAGCCGCTCAGGTTGCCGCGGCGCCAGGGGACGATGAGGTCGAGTCGTACTTTGGATCCGGGTTTGTGGGCGTAGAGGTATTTGGCGGCTTCGACGAGATTGGGGGGCACCTGGCCAGCGAGTCCCTGGACGATGAAGTAGGGCTGGAGTTCGGCCTTGGCAGCGGGGCTGTCCTTGTCCACGGCGGCGATGACGAAGCCGCTGGCGGAACGGAGGCCGAACTGGGCGGCGAGTTCGGGCGTGATCTCCTGGATGGTGAGGCCGAGCTTTTGGCGGATGAGGGCGGCGTTGAAGAAGTCGCGTTCCTGAAGGAGGCGGACGGTGGTGGTGCGGCGGTCGTAGCCGCGCTGGAGGATGAGGGAGACGTCCTTGCGGTCGGCATTGGCGATGAGTTCGCGGTGGAAGTCGATGAGGTTGCGGGGAGCGTGGCCGTTGACCTGGACGATGACGTCGTTGGTGCGAAGCCCGGCGCGCTGGGCGGGGCTGCCCTCCTGGACGTGGTGGACGAGGAGGGGGCCACCGGGGCCGGTTTTGACGCGGGCGCCGAACCACAGGGAGCGCATGGCCTCCGGGGTGAAGAATTCGGAGAGGGCCTCGTTGACGCGTTTGATGGGGATGGCGAAGCCGATGCCCTGGGCTTCGCGATAGACGGCGACGTTGATGCCGATGAGTTCGCCGCGGAGGTTGACGAGGGCGCCGCCGCTGTTGCCGGGGTTGATGGCGGCGTCAGTCTGGAGCCAGTTGGAGACGTCGAGGGCCTCGCCGTCGCGGGGGGCGCGGCGTTCCTTGGAGCTGAGGATGCCGCGGCTGACGGAGCCGCCGAGGCCGAAGGGGTTGCCGAGGGCGATGACGGTTTCGCCGAGGAGGAGGTCGTCATCGGCGGCGAATTTCAGGGGCTTAAACTTCTCGCCGTTCTTGGTGATGATCTTGAGGAGGGCGACGTCGGCGGTGGTCTTGCCTTTGACGGGTTGGGCTTCGAGTTCGCGGCCGTCGGCGAGTTTGACCCAGACGCGACTGGCGCGGCGGACGACGTGGAGGTTGGTGAGGACGTAGCCGTCTTCGTCGATGATGACACCCGAGCCGAGGCTGTACTGGCGGTCGGCGGGTCGGCGGCGGTAGTAGGGGCCCCAGAATTCGCGGAGGAGGTCGTCGAAGGCGTCGCGGGTCTCGACGATGGTCTCGGTGCCGATATTGACGACGGAGGCGAGGGCTTTCTCGACGGCGGCGACGGTGGCATCGCGGCGGATGTCGGGCTCTGCGGCGGCGTGGGCGAACGGGGTTGCCAAGGCAAGCAGGCACGCGAATGCAAGCAGCAGCACGGGGCGGCGGCGGTGGGCGCTGGCGCCGGAGCGCGGCGTTAATCGCAAATTGACAACCACGTTTTTGACCGGTTTAGACTGCGTTCCGTTTTCCCGGCGCTGGCGGCAGGGCCCGTCGGGAGGTTCCGGGACGCAGGACGTTGCTTGCGCCGCCGGTTGGGCGGGAAATTAGGCGGTCGGGGCGGCAAAAGCAATCGCAAGTGAATTTTTCGAGCGCAAACCTTTACGCGCGGTTCCGCGGCGCGGCGGCCGGGCAGTCGCTGGTGCACGAGGGCGGGCGCGGCGCGCCGCCGGAGCGGTTGTTGCAGCAGGTTTGGCAGCATCAGCGGTTGGTGCGGGAGCGGTTGCAACTGGCGGATGGTCGGCCGGTGCAGGTTTTGCATCCGGGTTTCTGGAACCGGGAGGCGGGACCGGATTTTCGCGGAGCGGTGGTGCGGTTTGGTGCCGGGGAGGTGCGGACGGGGGATGTCGAAATTGACCTGACTCCCGGGCAGTGGCGGGGGCACGGACACGCGGGCAATCCGGCGTATCGCGGGGTGGTGTTGCACGTGGTGTGGGAGGGCGGCGGGGCGGGGGAAGCGCTGCCGACGCTCGCGGTGGCGGACAAGCTGGACGGACCGCTGGCGGAGCTGGCGGCGTGGTTTGGCGGGGAGGCGGGAGGCGGGGAGGCGCCGGGTTTGGCGGGGCAGTGTTGCGCACCGCTGCGGGAACTGGCGGACGAGCGGCTGGCGGATTTGCTGCGGCAGGCGGCGCTGGTGCGGATGGGGGGGAAGGCGGCGCAAATGATCGCGCGGGCGCGGACGGGTGGCTGGGAGCAGGCGTTGTGGGAAGGGATGTTCCGGGCGCTGGGATTCAAGCACAACGGGTGGCCGATGTTGCGATTGGCCGAGCTCCTGCAGCGGCTGGTGCCGGCCGGGGGCGCGGGGGCACCGGCGTTATTGCAGGCGCGGTTGCTGGGGGTGGGCGGGTTGTTGCCGGCGGAATTGCCGCGGGGCCGGGGGGAGCCGGAGGCGGAGCTGCGGCGGCTGTGGGATCAATGGTGGCGGGAGCGGGCGCAGTTCGAGGAAGTGACGCTGCCGCGGGAGGTCTGGCGGTTTGGCGGTTTGCGGCCGGCGAATCATCCGCAGCGGCGGCTGGCGCTGGCGGCACATTGGATTTGCAACCGGGAGTTTGTGGCGCGGTTGGAGAAATGGTTTGCCGAGGTGGCGGCGGGCGGGGAGGCGGCGGGGAGGTTGCTGGCGGCGTTGCAGGTGGAGCGGGATGATTTCTGGTCGTGGCACTGGACGTTTCAATCGGCGCGGATGGCGCGGGCGCAGCCGCTGCTCGGGGCGGCGCGGGTGACGGACCTGGCGGTGAACGTGTTGTTGCCGTGGCTGTGGGGGCGGGCGGAGGCGGCGGGGGATGACGGGGGCCGGGAGGCGGTGGAGCGGGTCTATTTGCGGTGGCCGGCGGGGGAGGATAATGCGGTGTTGAAGCTGGCGCGACAACGGTTGCTGGCGGGCGGCGGGCGGAGGTTGCCGCGGACGGCGGCAGCGCAGCAGGGGTTGTTGCAGATTGTCCGGGATTTTTGCGAGCACTCGAATGCGTTGTGCGCGGAATGCCGCTTCCCGGAGCTGGTCCGGCAGATTGATCGGGGGCC
>CAZUUP010000575.1:0-3953 GCA_964623105.1 uncultured Akkermansia sp. | reverse complement strand
GGGCCACGGCAGGAACGCCGACCACCTGGCCGGCGTTGGCGGCGCAAATTTGAGGAGTCAGCCGCTGCCACGGCACCGGCTTCACGGGCGAGTCGGCAGCGCAGACAGAGGTGGTGCCCCCGCCACAGCGGGATTTGTTTGTGTGAGAGTGTCCATGAAATCCGACGGCGTCATGAGTTCGTTCTGAACCGCAATGATTTAACCAGGGGCTTTTGGTTTGAGTTCATGCTCGGGTGAGGATGGCCAGGGCGCGGGCGGGGTGGGAGCGGAGTTGTTCGCGCAGTTGCGGCAGGGATTGCGTTTCCAGGTGGGGCGACAGGACGTGCAGCATGGCGGACCGGAGCAACGCCAGATTGGCCAGCAGGGTCGCGTTGCGGCTGCGGCTGCGGTCCTCGCCCAGCAAGGCATCCCGCCGCCAGTGATGGCGGTTCTCCACGCCGCCCCAGTGGCCACGGATCAGCCCCAGCCATTGGGCCGCCGTGTGTTCGCCCGCCGCCCGGCTGCTCAGGTAGTAGCGACTTTCTTGGCTGCGCTTGCCGCTCTTCTTCAGTGTCCGTTCGCTCCGCACCACGAGCAGGCTTCGGGCGAACGGAAAGTCCGCCGCCAGCGCCTCCCGGTCGAAGGCGTGGACGCGCCAGGTGCTCACCCATCCGTGGCCGCTTTCGCTGTGGGCAAAAAGGGGGTGTCCGGCAGCGCGTCGAGTTTTCGGGCCTGCGCCTGCAGTTTGGATTGGTTGCCTTTGACCTGCACGCGGTAGTCGCCGCCTTTGGCCATGATCGTCCGCGCGTGGCCGCGCTGGCAGTGCAGCGGGTCGGCGGTGATGAGCTTGCCGTCCAGCGCGGGCAGCTCTTCCAACAGGGCCGCGGCGGCGGGCTGTTCGCAGCGCGGGGTGAAATTCCTCCGGCAGTTGGCCGCGCGCAGCGGTCGCGAAGCTGCTTTACAGGCGGTTTGCACCACTCATATCTTCTCCACGGATTTTTTCTTAATCGAACACGCGCTATGGCCAAACAAATTGTCGAAATGGTGATCGAGGCGGTCACGATGGAATTGCCCGACACCAAAACCCTGAAATTGAAGTGGCCGGACGGTTACCATCCCGACTTCAAGACCGGTCAGTTCATCACGGTTTACTGGCCCGACACACCGGCCTACAAACGGGCCTATTCCCTCTCCTCCTGCGCGCTGGACCGCGGCTTCTTTGAGGTGACGGTCAAACGGGATGGCAAGATGGGCACCCGCATCGTGGACTGGGCAAAGGCCGGGGACAAACTCGTCGTCATCCCGCCCACCGGCCGCTTCCTCCCCGTGTTCGACCCGCCCAATCAGCATCTGATCTGCATTGCCGGCGGCTCCGGAGTGACCCCCTTCCGCGGCTTTGCCCGCGAAGCGGCCCGGCGGCAGCTTTCCACGAAGATCACCGTGCTCTACAGCGTGCGTACGACGAACGACATCATCTTCCGTGAGGAATTCCGCGAACTGGACCAGCAGAACCCGAACTTTCGCTTCGAGGTCACCTGCACCCGCCTTGTCCCGGAGGATCCTTGGACCGGACGCCGCGGGCGCATCACCGCCGATTGGGTGAAGGAACACATCAACGACCTTCCCAACACCGTTTTCTACGCTTGCGGCCCGAATGCGCTGGTCGATGCCACCGAACATCTCGTGCTGCACGACCTGGGCGTCGCCAAGGCCCAGATGAAGACCGAGAAGTGGGGCTGATCATCGCACCCAATCCCGCATGCTCAAACGCACTCCGCTCTTTGCCGCGCATCAGCGACGCGGTGCGCGCCTCGTGGAATTTGGCGGCTGGGAAATGCCGGTCCAATATTCGAGCATTGTCGATGAGCACTTGTGCGTGCGCCGGGCCGGCGGGCTGTTCGACATTTCCCACATGGGGCAGGTACGGGTCGATGGGCCCGGTGCCGCGGCATTCCTAAATCACCTTCTTACGAACGACATCCGCAGACTGGCCGCCGGACAGGGGCAATACACCCTGATGTGCAATCCGCGCGGCGGCGTCATCGACGACCTCTACGCCTACCGGTTGGGCGAACACGAGCATCTGCTGATCATCAATGCCTCCCGCATCGATCCGGATGTCGCATGGATCGAACAGCAACTGGCGGCGTGGCCTGACCGGACCGAAGTCCGGCTGCAAAACCACTGCGGCACCTGGGCGGCAGTGGCGTTGCAGGGCCCGCGGGTCCGGGAATTTTGCGACTTGGTGTTTCCCGGCGCCGCGCAGGCGGGCACGGCTGCGGCAAGACTTTCCGCGCTGGCCAAGAATCAGATCAGCCAGTTCGCCAAGAACGGCACGTCCGTCTGGATTGGCTGCACCGGTTACACGGGCGAGGACGGCTTTGAAATTCTCGCACCCGCCGGGCAGATTGAATCCATCTGGGAAGAGATTCTGGCACTGGGTCACCGGGTTTGCCTCCAACCCGCCGGACTGGGAGCCCGCGACACCCTGCGCACCGAGATGGGTTATCCGCTCTACGGCCACGAACTTGATGAAAACACCACGCCAATCGAGGCGGGTCTCGGGTTTTTCGTCGCGCTCGACAAGGGCGAATTCAATGGCCGCAGCACCCTCGCCGATCAAAAGCGGAACGGAACCACCAGGCGCTGCGTCGCTTTCAAGCTGCCCGAAAAGTCCGCCCCGCCGCGCCCCGGTTATGCCATCTGGAGCACCGGCCCGGACGCCGCCGCCATCGGGCAGGTGGTCAGCGGCACGCAAAGTCCGTCCCTCAACACCGGAATCGGCATGGGATTCGTCCCGCCGCAATTCGCCGCCATCGGCACCGCCATTGAAATCGAGGTCCGCGGCCGGCGCTGGCCCGCCGCCGTGGTTGCCAAACCCCTTTATCGCAAACTCACACCCCCCACCCCAGCCCCCCCATCGACATCAGCACCCCCACTCCCAATGACCTCACATCCGCCAAGTCCCACGAATGGCTTCGCGTCAACGGCGACACCGGCACCGTCGGCATCACCGACCACGCGCAGCACGAATTGACCGACATCGTCTTTGTCGAACTTCCCGCCGTCGGCCGCAAGGTAAAGGCCGGTGAACCTTGCGCCGTCGTCGAGTCAGTCAAAACCGCCAGCGACATCTATGCCCCCGTCAGCGGCGAAATCGTGGCCGTCAACGCTGCTGTTACCAAAGACCCCGGACTGGTAAATTCAGCACCGTACGGCGACGGCTGGTTCTTCCAAATCAAGCTGGCGGCTCCCAACGAAGCGGCCCAACTCCTCGGTCCGACCGACTACGCCAAACAAATCGGCGGCTAAACGGCACGCATTACCCGCCGACCCTCCCGGCCGCAACACGCTCGCTGGGCGTGGTCCATCCGCCAGCTACAATCCGGATTGTTGGGCGATGCCACGCCCTGCCCCGAAACGCCCAAGCCGCAGTCCAAGCCGCAAACCCCATGCGGCTTGCCCCGAAATCCTGGATCCACCGACGCAACCCGTTCCCAAGGACCATCATTTTGCCGAACCACCCAGCAGCGACTGCACCGGCATCGAGTTGCCGAAATTTTTGAAGTCCTTGAAGCTCCAGACCACCTTCTTCTCGGGCGTCACTTCGATGATCTGGGGATTGTTGGGGCCCGCATGGCAGTTGCCGATCATCGTGTTGCCATTGGGCAAACGCTCGACACAGGTGACCCACGCAAGCGTGATCCCAGGGAGGTCGTTCTGCTCGACTTTCCAGACGATTTCCTTCCGCGGATTGACCTCGAGGACGCTGTGGCCATTGCCGGCACCGATGAGTGTGTTGCCATTCGCGAGCCGCGTCGCGCTGAAAACCGAGTTACCCCACGCCTCGGGTCCATGACCGCCCTTCTTCGGCTTGTCGAAAAGCGGCACCTCAAACTCCCATACCACCTTGCCATCGGGGGAGTATTCGCGGACGAAGCCGTCCGATTCCTGCGCCACAAGATAGTTGCCGT
>CAZUUP010000574.1:0-3970 GCA_964623105.1 uncultured Akkermansia sp. | reverse complement strand
CGAGGGCGTTGGTCCGGGTGGCGAGCGGAAAATCCGAAGGAGCTTCCAAGGTGTACGAAAGGCGGGTCTTGTGCTGAAGCAGATAGAGGGCTTCGGGCCATTGGGGCCGCGAACGCGGATCAGCGTCCGGATGGATGATGCCCCCATTCGCAGGCCGACCTTCGATGACCGGCGAAAGGTCAATGGGACACACCGGGGCAACCGCGGCAATGATCCTTCCCGCGACGGAGGGCAGCTTATCCGGGTTGAGTTCGTAGAGGTAAAAACCGTGGGCTTCCCAGTCCTCGTGCAGGCAGAGGCAGAGATCAAACGCGGGTTGGGCATCCAGCCAGCGAATGTGAGCCTGAACCTCCGGGGCGACCGGACCCAGATACTGCCGGTTGAGATCAACGCCGACGGCGTTTTCGCGGCGGTTGAGCGGGAAGCCGGTGGGATTCAGGCACGGGCAGAGCCAGATGTCAGCGTCCACCGGCCAGCAGTCCTGTTCAAGCAACTGGAGGATTGCGGCGGGACCGGCGGGTTCGTCGCCGTGAATGCCGGTGGAGACGTAAATCCGGCGGCTGGCCGTGGCCGCGCGCCGATGGAGGGCCGGCAGGCGGAGGCCGGGGGCATCCAGAAAGTGCTCCAACCGCCAGCCATGGCGGTGTCCGGCGGCGGCGATGCCGTCAAGCGTCCGCTGGATATCGATGGTTTCGCCGAAGTAACCGCCGGCATTCTTTCCGAGGCGTTCCATCAAGGCGTTGTTTTTTGGAGGGCGAAGCCGGTCAACCGTCTGGAGACCATCACATGGCATCCGCACCACCCCACCGAAAAACGTCCGGGCGCCATCAGTGCCGGCGCTTTACGTTCATCGAGAGAATACTGGTGCCGCGATAGATGTTGCCGGAGCCGCCGGTGATGACGCGGCGGATCGGTTCGCCGGTTTCGGGATCCTTCGTGAGCGGCGGATCAGACATCTTCTGCTGGATTTCGAGGCGCCGGGGCTTCTGCTTGGGGTTGCTCGGGATGGTTTCGTAGGTGTACGTGGCCATATTGAAACGGAGGTTGAATGTTTGAACGCCAACAGCGAACCCGGGGGCACGCTGGCAGCGCCGGCCGCTGCCGGCGCCAAAACGATTACTGGGCGGACTGGATGCGATAGAGGTTCTTCTCCGAGCGGATGAAGAGGGCGCCGTCGCCCACCGCGTAGGAGGCAAGCGTCCGTTCACCCAGCGAATTCTTGCCCAGGACTTTGAATTGTTTGCCCGGCTGGAGCACCACGCCCAGGCCAACTTCATCCTGCACGTAGATTTTACCGTCCGCGTAAACCGGCGAGGCGGAGCATCCGGCACCGATGCGCTCCTGCCAGTGGACCTTGCCGGTCTTGGCATCGACACAACTGGCGATGCCGGAATCGGAGACGAAGTATAGTTCGTCCTCGATCAGCAGCAGCGAAGGAGTGTGCGGCGCGCCCTTGGTCAATTTCCACGCCACATGGGTGTCGGTAACATCTCCGGAACCATCAGGCCGGATGGCATAGACCCATGGCTGGTCAAATCCCGAGCCAATGAAGAGCAGGCCATGCCCGAAAATCGGGCGGGGCACGACCGAGTACCCCTCGCCGTAGCGCACCCGCCAGAGTTCCTTTCCATCCTTGGGATCATAGGCGCAGACAGCGCCACTGCCGGGGCTGATGACTTGTTGTTTGCCGTTGACCTCGATGACCAGCGGGGTGCTGAACGAGAATTTCTTCTTGGCGCTGGTTTCACGCCGGGTTTTCCAGAGCAGTTTGCCGCTGTCACGGTCCAGCGCGGCGACAAATGGTTCCGCCTGTCCGTCGGCGCTGAAAACAAGGGCGGAACCGGCCAGCACGGGGGAGCCGCCGTTGCCATGCACCGGGGAGTAACGCAGGGTCGCATTCTTCCACACGACCTTCCCCTCGAGATCAAGACACGCAGTGCCCTGATGCCCGAAGTGCACGTAGAGGCGCTTGTCGGCCAGGATTGGCGTGGGGCTCGCCTGGCTGTTCTTCTTGTGCGCGCGGGTCACTTCATCCACGAAAACGTCGGTGCTCCAGACCGTTTTTCCGGTGACGGAATCAAGGCACAGGGCGCGCAGGGTCTGCCGGGTTTCGCCGCTGGGCTGGACGGCGGTGGTGAGGTACAGGCGCCCATCGTGGAGCACGGGGGAGGACCATCCAGTGCCGGGGATTTCCTGGCGCCAGGCCACATTCTTGTTGGTGGACCAGGCGGTGGGGAGCTGCTTGAGCGAGGAGTGGCCTTGACCGGTCGGACCGCGGAATTCCGGCCAACTGTCTGAAGCATGGACGGCGCCAGCGGCAACGAGCGTCGCAACGCAGAGGAGCGAATGGATTTTCATCGCGCAAACAATGCGGGGACCGGGCGGCAGCGTCAAGCGGCGCGGGACTTTCCCAGGAGTGTGCCGGCACCCCGAGGCGGTCGGAGGGGGCAAGGCGGATCGCCAAGGCGGAAAACCGTTTGGAATTTGGCGCGTGGTTGCGGATAGTGCTGGCCAGAATGCAAACGAAGAACTTCCTGACCGGGTTGCCGCTGGGCGGATGCATGTTGATCGCCGCGCTGGCGTCCGCGGTTGCGGCACCAGCGCCGGGGGCGCCACCGGATGCGGCGGGAGTGGAGTTCTTCGAGCAAAAGGTCCGGCCGGTGTTGATCGAACACTGCTACAAATGTCACAGCCGCGAGAGCGGAGAGAAACCAAAGGGCGGGCTGGCGCTCGACACGCGTGATGGCGGACTGAAGGGGGGCGACACCGGACCCGCCGTGGTGCCGGGCAACCTCGAGAAAAGCCTGTTGATCCGGGCGGTGCGTTACACGGATGAGGCGCTGCAGATGCCGCCCAAGAACAAGCGCCTTTCCATCGGGCAGATCGCCGATCTCGAAACCTGGGTGCGGATGGGAGCACCGGATCCGCGCACGGACACGCCGGGCAAGGGCGGAGCCGTGTTGACCGACCCCGCCAAAGTCCGGGCGCACTGGGCATTCAAACCCGTGCAAAAGCCGGCCGTGCCGGCGGTAAAGAACGGGGCGTGGATCCGCTCGCCGGTGGATGCGTTTGTGCTCGCGAAGCTTGAAGCTCAGGGAATGACCCCGTCCCCAGCGGCCGGCAAGGCCTCGTGGCTGCGACGGGTGACGTTCGACCTGACCGGGCTGCCGCCGACCATCGACGAGGTCGAAAGGTTCGTCGCTGACGCAAGCCCGCAGGCGCAGGCGACAGTGGTCGAGCGATTGTTGCGTTCACCGCACTACGGAGAGCGCTGGGGACGGCACTGGCTGGACGTGGCGCGCTACGCGGACACCAAGGGCTACCTCGCGGGAGACGAGCAGCGCCGGTTCGCCTTCAGCTATACTTACCGGGATTACGTGATTCGCGCCTTCAACGACGACCTGCCCTTCGACCGCTTTATCACGGAGCAACTGGCGGCAGATTTGTTGCCGCCCGGAGAGGACAAACGACCGCTGGCGGCGCTGGGCTTCCTCACCTTGGGGCGGCGCTTCTTGAACAACACCCATGACATCATCGACGACCGGATCGACGTCGTGACGCGCGGTTTGATGGGGTTGACCGTGCAGTGCGCCCGTTGCCACGATCACAAGTATGACCCGGTGACCGCCCGGGATTACTACGGATTGTACGGCGTGTTCGCGAGCACTCATGAACCGGCCGAAAAACCGCTCCTCGGCATCACACCGCCTCCGCAGGCGCTGGCGGAATATCAGGCGGAAAAACAGAAGCGCGAGGCCGAGTTGGAGAAGTATCGGTCCGAGCAGCTGGACAAGGCCCTCGGCGAATTGCGAAAGCGTGCCGGCGAATACCTGCTGGCGGCCCACGAGGCGCGCCTGCCGCAAAACGAAAAGCTCGGAGACCGCTTCTTTCTGGAACGGAAAATGGACCCCAACACCGGCCATCGCTGGCAGCGCGAACTCGAACGGGCGCGCAAGGCAGGCGGCCATAC
>CAZUUP010000573.1:0-3974 GCA_964623105.1 uncultured Akkermansia sp. | reverse complement strand
CTGGCTGCGGAACTGCACCGCCACCGCCCCGCCCGCCCCGACCAGCGCCAAGGCCGCCAGCGCTGGTTTGAACCATCCCCCCGTCCACCACCCCGCCCACCATCCGGTCAACCGCGCCCGCTCTCCGGCCCGCTCCTCCGCCTCGATACGCTCCAGCACCCGCCCCGTGAAATTGCTCGCCACCGGCGTCGCCGGCAGCCGTCGCACCGCCCGGCGCAACCGCCACTCCAGTTCCCACGCCTCGCGCGCCCCGGGCGTGACGGCGAAATGTTCGTCCCGCCGCTGCTGCTCCGCCGATGTCAGCGGTCGCCGCAACGCGATCTCCAACAATTGTTCGAATTCAGCCTCGTTCATGCTTTCCTCCCGATGAAAACGCCGGTGCGCTGCAAAAGTTGCGTCATCGCTCCGCCTCCTCCCAAGCGCCGCTCTGCAGATAAGGCTTGAGCCGCAGCTTCAACGTTTCGCGGGCGCGGAAAATCAGCGACTTGGTCGCCGACAACGACACTCCGAGCACCCGGGCAATCTCCTCGTACGGCCGCTCCTCCCGCTGAAACAGCAACAGCGCCGTCCGCTGCGCCTCGGGCAGCGCGGCCACCGCCTCCTCGACCTTCAGCTCCAGTTCATCCACCAGCGCCAGTTCGTCGGGCGTGCGCTCCCGCAAATCCACATGCTGCGGCACCACCTCGCGGGCATCATCCGGCGCGTCCAGCGATTCGGTGCGATGCCGGGACCGGCGGCGCAGCTCGTTCAGGCAGAAATTACGCGCGATGGTAAACAGCCAGGCCGCAAACGGCGCCGTGGCTTCGTACCGTTCACGCACCCGGTACACCTGCACAAACACGTTCTGGGCCACATCCTCCGCCTCGTCCTGGTCGCGCAACGTCCGCGCCACAAAACTCACCACCGGCTGCTTCCACGCATCCACCAACTCCGCAAACGCGTCGCGATCACCACGCTTCACGCGCAGCATCAACTCGGCGTCCGGGTCGGTTGTTCGGGAGGTTTGCAAGAACGGTTCAACCTACCAAAACCGCCCGGCCCCACAAGTTGCGCGCGCCACCGGGAATTTTCCGCCGCTCCCGCCGCTCATTCCGGCTCGTACGTCACCCGCAACTGCCACCCCGCCCGCCCCGCATGCGTGGGCGAAAGCAAGATCGCCGCCGCGTCAAAGGTCAGCAGCCAGCCCCGGTTCGGTGCCGCGCCCCCGTGCCACAACTCCACATCCTGCGTCACGTTCACCGTCACCCGCCCTCCGCCCGCCTCAAACTTCCCCCCGCCCGTCGGCTTGCCCGCCCGGTCCACCGAGCGCCCCCGCGCCCCCGGCAGCGACCACTCCAGCCGCTTCGGATGCACCATGCGAAACTGATGGCACACGCCAATCCCCCATTCCGCCAGCACCCGCCACACCGTCACCGTCCCCGCCAGCGAAGAACCCGCCGGAATCACCCACTCGGCGTGTGTGATCCGGTTGCCTGGTGGAATCTGCTCAAACGAATAGCGGATCAGGTAACTCGTGCCCGGCCCGCCAATCGGCGGATTGGAAACAAACAGCGTCGGGTCAATTTGCTGCGCCGCCCAACCGCTCCGCGGGTGGCTCTCCGACAACACCGCAAAGGCGTCCACCGCCTCGGGCTTCAGCGTGATCGTGCGGGCCTGCCCGCGAATCACCCCCAGCACCAGCAACCCCAGCCAGACACCCGCCCCCAGTTTTCTCCACTCGCGTTGCATACCTCAGTTTCCCCGGTCCACCGGCACATACAACCGCCCGCCCTTCTCCGCATACGCCATCCCGCGCACCGACGCACTGCCCACCGCGAATTGTTCCACCCGCCCGTTCAATCGCCCGTCCGCCTCCAGCCCAAACAAATGCACCAGCTTCCCGCCACCCACCGCCACCAGGTTCTGCCGCGTCAACACCACCGGCGCGCCAAACAACTGCCCCCCCTTCACCGTCGCCACCTGCGGCAGCAACGAAATGTAACCATCCGCGTGCGCCAATTGGAAAAGCCGCGGCGTCCCCTGCATGGCCAGATACACCGCCGGCTGGACCGGATGCCCGCCCAGCACGCACGCGCCCACATGCTCCAGCGTGTTGAACCACACCTGCCGCAACCCGCCCCGCTGGAAATCCGCGCTCATGCAACCCGAATATCCGCCCATCATCATCGCCTCCGCCCCCGCCACCCAACCCGCGCCCGAAGGATAGTACCGGTGCGTCCGCTTCCGTTGCAGGCTCGCCACCGTCCGCGCAAACCGCGAGGTCAGCAATTTCGGCTTCTCCGGTCGGTCCTTTTTCTTTCCAGCGTCCACCTCGTCCGCATCCACCGGCATTCCCCGCTCATCCAGCGCGTAATAGGCGATGCCCGCCTCGTCCCATGTCCCCCCGACACTGTTCGGCAGAAACAACATCCGCCCAGCCGCATCCAGCCCCACCGTGCCGCCCGACAGCCCGCAGTGAAATCCCGCCCCATGCGCCGCCGTCTCCACCAACTCCAGCCCCGCCGGCTTCACCGCGTAAATCAGCAGATGATCAAACTCCAGCCAGTCCTTGAAACCCGGATGCGCCTCCTGCTTGTCCTGCGCCGGCGCCGCGATGTCCTGCCACACATACAAAACCGGCAGCCGCGGATGAAACAACAGACCCAGCGGGTAATTCCCGTTCGTCGCCAGCACCGCCGGCTTCGGCAACGCCAGCCGCGCCGGCTCACCCGCAATCCGCCCCCCGGCATCCAGCCGGAACACGCTCAGATGCTGCCCGTTCGTCCCCTGATGCCCCACCACCAGCAGCGACGCCGCCTCGCTCACCGCCGCGCACAACGCCCGCGGCGCCACCACCGGCGTCACAAACGCCGGCACCTCCGGCAACACCACCGGCGTCACCTCAAACTCCCGCGGCAACACCGCCGCCAAAACCTCCCCCGCCAAAAACAGCGCGCCCAACCCCACCCACCAGCCGCGAGAGCCGGTTTGAAAACTCGGTGGGGTGGGGCGGCGAGGGATTTTGGTTTGGGGCAAGGCGGCACGGGCGGAGCATCCCCGCAGCGGGCTGTGACGCCCGGGCCAACGTAGCCCCAAGCCAAAAGACCCACCGCACCGCCCCACCCAGTTTTCAAACCGGCTCCGAGCGCCACGCCAACGTCCGCCAATGATTCTCCGCCCCCAGCCGGCGACCGCGACCCGCAAGTTCATGGCGACGCAAGCTTCCGGTAATACTCCTTCACCGCCCGCTCATACGCCGGCAGCGGCGGGCTGGCCGGCTCGTCCAGAATCCGCCCCCGCACCTGCTGGTTGCGCGGCAGGCTCGGCTGGAAACCCGCCATCGGTCGGTGAAACACCCGCGCCTCCGACCGCAAACGGTCGATCAACTCCTGCTGCGTCCGAAACGCCTCCGCCGTCGGATTCTCCCGCAACCGCTCCAGATTCTGGTTCAGCCGCGCGATCAAATCATCCAGGTGATCCGTCGGCAGATACAGATTCTTCAATTCCTTCCGCAACGCATTCGCCCGCTCGATCAACTGCTTCTGGTCCCCGTTCAGGTCGCGCAACAGGGCCGCCACCTTCGGATCCAGCGGCTTGCCCTGCCGCTCCACAATGTGGTTCACCGCCTGCGGCTTCTGCATGCGATCCGCAAACTTGTCACTCCACTCGCCCTTGTTCGCCAGGCTGAACTTCGTGTCGTCCGACTCCACCCGCTTCCCGCCAATGCCCGTGGACTGGTCCTTCTGCATGTCATCCGTCTTCTTCTCCTTCAACACCCCCTCCTGATCCGGCGCCTCGAACTGCCCCTCCTGCACCTTGTCGCGTCCGCGCATGTTCGGCGATTCGCTGCCAGCCACCTTGCCATACGACCGCGCCCCCTGCCGGCCCGTCCCCGACATCCCGCCCACATTGGCCGTCGGCGGCTTCTTGTTCCCCGTCGTGGCCGTCGCCGCATTCGAATTCAGCCGCCCGCCCATCTTCGACACCTCGCCCGG
>CAZUUP010000572.1:0-3986 GCA_964623105.1 uncultured Akkermansia sp. | reverse complement strand
CGTGGCTTCTGGGAACTCGTGGCCTACCAGCGGGCGCGGGCCTTGCAGCGGCAGGTGTTCGAGTTATCTAGGAAGTTTCCCCGCGAAGAAACGTATTCCTTGACCGACCAGACCCGGCGCGCCGCGCGTTCCATCGGTGCCCAGATTGCAGAAGCCTGGGGCAAGCGCGACTACGAACGGCATTTCGTGAGCAAACTGAGCGACGCCCTCGGCGAGTGCAACGAAACTCAACATTGGATCATCAGCGCCGCAGACGACGGCTACCTCACCCGCGACGAGGGCAAACCCGTCTGGAATCTCTGCCTCGAAATCGGACGCCTTCTCGCCTCCATGACCGAGCGATCCAATGAGTTCTGCCAAAACTCCACCGCCCCCGTCCTCCGCGAACCCTCTCCCGAATTTTTCTGTTCCGCCCCACCCCCTTTTCCCGAGGAAGCCACTTACTCACCGCGAACCACTAATTACTAATCACTTTTCCCCATGCTCTCCACCCGTCGCACCTTCATCACCCGCTCCGGCACCGCCCTTGGTGCCGCCGCCCTCACCGGACTCCTCAACCCCCGCGCCTTCGCCGCGCCCCCGGCGTCGAACCACCATTTCCGGCCCAAGGCCCGCCGCGTCATCTACCTGTTCCTCGCCGGCGGCCCCTCACACATCGACATGTTCGACTACAAGCCCGCCCTGCGCAAAATCCACGGCACCGAACTCCCCGACTCCATCCGCGGCGGCCAGCGCATCACCGGCATGACCAGCGGCCAGAAGAATTTCCCGTGCGTCGCCCCGATGTTCAAATGCGAGCAGTTCGGCCGCACCGGCACCTGGGTCAACAAGGACCTGCTCCCCCACACCGCTTCGATCATCAACGAGATCACCCTCATCAAATCCGTCAACACCGAGGCCATCAACCACGACCCGGCCATCACCTACATCAACACCGGCGTGCAACAACCCGGCAAGCCCAGCATGGGCGCCTGGCTCAGCTACGGCCTCGGTTCCGATAATGAAAACCTCCCCGCGTTCACCGTGATGATTTCCGCCGGACGCGGCCAGAAGCAGGCCCTCTTCGCCCGCCTCTGGGGCAGCGGCTTCCTCCCCTCGCGTCATCAAGGCGTCCAGCTCCGCAGCTCCGGCGATCCCGTCCTCTACCTCTCCAACCCCGGCGGCGTGGACCGCGACGCCCGCCGCGAACAACTCGACGTCCTCGGGGCCCTCAACCGCGACTCCCTCGACCGCTCCGCCGCGCCCGAGACCCAGGCCCGCATCGCCCAATACGAAATGGCCTACCGCATGCAGACCGCCGTCCCCGACCTCATCGACCTCAAGTCCGAACCCGAGCACGTCCTCGACCTCTACGGCCCCGACGCCAAACGCCCCGGCAGCTTCGCCCACAACTGCATCCTCGCCCGGCGCATGGCCGAACGCGGCACCCGCTTCATTCAACTTTTCCACCAAGGCTGGGACCAGCACTCCAGTCTCCCGGCCAAAATCCGCCTCCAGTGCGAGGACATCGACCAGCCCTGCGCCGGTCTCCTGCGCGACCTCAAAGCCCGCGGCATGTTGGAAGACACCCTCGTCGTCTGCGGCGGCGAATTCGGCCGCACCATCTACGGCCAGGGCAAACTCACCGAGGACACCCACGGACGCGACCACCACGGACGCTGCTTCTCCACCTGGATGGCCGGCGGCGGCATCAAGGCCGGCTTCGAGTACGGCAAGACCGATGACTTCAGCTACAACATCATCGAAAACCCCGTCCACATCCGCGACCTCAACGCCACCATCCTCCACACCCTCGGCCTCGACCACCGCCGCCTCACCTTCAAATACCAGGGCCTCGACCAGAAACTAACCGGCGCCGAGGAAGCCACGGTGGTGAAGGATATTCTGGCCTGATCACCGTTGCGTTGAGCGGGCGCGCCCCCCTTTTTGCCAAACACACATTTGCCTGCCCGTCCGAAACCGCTAGCCCTTAAGGACCGCAGTCTCGTTCCTTTTCTCGCCGCGGGCCAAACCCCGAATTCGTCCCCCGGCTATTTCCCCACCGGCGTGATCCGAAAGAAAACCCCAGACCCTCCCGGCTGCTTTTCGTCCGTATCATAAAAGATTGTCCCGAGGGTCCGTCCGTCGATTTCAACCGTGCGCGGGCAGGCCCGACCGCCAATGGCGCGCGCGGGATCGTAGAACAACACGGGGCGATCTATCTCCCAGCTTTTCCCATCATCGCGTGAGAACACGAACTCGATTCGGTTGCCTCCCACGCCAGGGCCGATGATTTGCGAAGCGAGCAACCAACCGTTGCGCAGTGCGATCATGTCGTGCCGCCAGCCCTGCGTGGCCACATCAGGAAACGGTTTGATTTCCTGCCACGTCTGACCGCCATCGGTCGAACGCCGGCCTTTGCCGCTCACCAGCGTTCCCGCAGCGGTGCGCACAATCGGCACCAGACCATGGCTCGCGCCGTCGGCAAAGGCGGTTTCCTCCCCGGTCTTGGGATTGTACAGCACCGTGCGGTCCGCCAGCGGCAGCAACCATGCCGTGGGCGATAACTCGACCACGGGATGTCGGATGACGCTGTGAACCTTCGGATCGACGTTCTTCCGCAGGTCCGTCGGCGCGCTCCACGTCAGTCCGTCATCGCTGCTGATCGAGAAGGCGACGTGCCGCGACTTGTCCTTGGTCCCAAGCGGGAACCAGACATTCCAGGCATGAACGATCCGGCCATCCGCGAGCGTCGTGAGCGAACCGGGATAAACCGCGGTGGTGACCGTGTGCGGAAACAAAGTGGGTTTCGCCCAAGTCCGCCCCCCATCGGTCGATCGAGTCAGCAGATACGGCTTGAACTCGCTCTTGCAAAAGACGGCAACGAGCGTGCCCCTGGCGGTAACGCACAAGGCCGGGTGGATGTGCCCGCTGACCCCGGATTCAATGCGAACCGGCGCCGGCAACCCCGCTTCTTGCGCGCCTGTCGAGGCTGCACCCGTCACCGCGAGGCAGATCGCCGCCCAGAATCGGGGAAGAAGACGCGACACGACTGGAGGAAATCGCAGTCCAGCCAGATCGGTGGTGGAATTCATGCACCAAGTATTCGGTTCACCGAAAGGCGCGTCAATGCGGCGGAGCGCTCCCGAACCAGGATGCGATGGATTGAAAGCACGTTTCGCCGCATGGGTTTCAACGGTCCGTGGGCGCGAGCTTTCACCCAAGCGGCGAGGTTTGGAGCAGCGTCAGACGGTCTTGCTGGGGCTCACTTCAGGGCGGCCCACACGCGATGCACGTCGTCGTGGTCGTCCAGTTGCTGCAGGAACTCCGCCACTTCGGAGCGCTGGGCCTCGGTGAGCTCCGGGAAGCTCTTGGGCAGGTAGCCCATTTCGCTGGTGACCACCCGCCAACCGTGCCCGGCAAGCCACTGGGAAACGGCGTGGATGGCCGTGCGCTCGGTCACGAAGCGCGCACCGGTCGAGCCTTCGGGAATGTCGTCGTTCTCGCGGGCGTCGAGCGGCGTCACTTCGTTCGCCCCGGCCTCGATGGCGGCGGCTTCGATGTCCGTGCCCGCAGTGGGATGATGGGCTTCCACCAGGCCGACGTGGTCAAACAGAAACTTGTTGCTGCCCGCGTTTCCGAGCTGGCCGGCCTTGAACAGCACGCGCACCTCCGGGGCGGTGCGGTTGATATTGTCAGTCATCACCTCCACGATGACGGGCGCCTTGTGCGGGGCATAGCCCTCGAAGACCACGTGCTCCAGCACCAGCTTTTCATCGCCCGTGCCCGAGCCCTTTTTGATCGCGCGCTCAATGACATCGCGGTTGACGCTTTCCTTGCGGGCCTTCTCAACGGCAGCGAACAGCCGCGGATTGGCGTCCGCGTCGGCTCCGCCGATCTTGGCGGCAACCATGATTTCGCGGACGAGTTTGCTCACCGTCTTCCCCTTCTTCAGGTTGTTGACGAGGCGTTTGGCATGTAACCACTGGCGACCCATGCGCGGGCGC
>CAZUUP010000571.1:0-3988 GCA_964623105.1 uncultured Akkermansia sp. | reverse complement strand
GATGAGCTGTTTCATGGTAACCGCGATGTTGTGGTTGAAGTGCAATGCAGCCGGTCACTCGCTCTTCGCCTTCGTCTTCGGCTGCTCCCTGCTGATGCACTCGGGATTTGGCTTTTCGGGCAGCGTGGCTTTCCAATCCAGCAAGAGCTTGGAAAGACGCGCGACGATCTCGGGATGCTCCTTCGCCACGTCCTTCGCCTCGGCGCGGTCGTTGATGAGCTGGTGCAGTTCGATGCGCTTCGCATCTTCGGTCATCGTGAGTTTCCAGTCGCCATCGCGCACAGCGAGACGCGGCCACCAGTCAGGCTCCGGGTTCGGTCCGCGCCATTCCCAAAAAATGGGGCGCGTGCGCGTGATGGGTTTGCCGTGGAAAGCATCGAGCAAGTTTTCGCCATCGCCTTTGTAGTCGGAGGGCAGCTTCACTCCCGCAGCGGCGCAGAGCGTGGGCAGCAGGTCCACGGCGGTGACGACGGTTTTGTCGTTCTTCGCGCCCGCAGGGGTGTGACCAGGCCAACGCACAATGAACGGCACGCGCACGCCGCCCTCGAACAGGCTGCGCTTGCGCCCGCGCAATCCGCCGCTGCTGCCGACGCTGTAGAAGGTGTCGTAGGCCTGGCTGCCGTCCGGAGCGGGGCGTCCGATCTTTTTCACCGTGCCAGTGGACTCGGGACCGTTGTCGCTGGAGAAAAGCACGATCGTGTTGTTCTCCACGCCGGTTTCCTTCAGCGCAGCGAGCACTTTGCCGACATCATTGTCCCCATCGGTGATGACCGCGGCATAGACCTGCTTCTGCTCGTCGAGATGCTTCCATTTCTCCATGGACTCCTTCGTCGGCCGATGCGGCGTGTGGCTCTCGTGAATCCACACATTCACAAAGAACGGCCGCCCCTTGCTCTCGCGGATGAACCGCACGGCGTTGTCGGCGGTGGCATCCGTCTTTGCCTGCGATTTCCCATCGCCGGGGCCATTGAACACGGCGCTCTCATCAAAGCCATACTCCGCCGGCATCGGCGCGCCCGGTGCGCCAGTGTTCGTGAGGTGCCACTTGCCAAAATGCCCGGTGCGATAGCCCGCGCTTTTCAAAAACCGCGCCATCGTCGGAGCCTTCGGGTCCAACCAGTCCGGCATGCCCCGCTCGACATTCACCTTCGGCGCGAAGTGCTGATGAATGCAGAATCGTGCGGGAACCATTCCCGTCAGCGCGGCGGTGCGGCTCGGCGAGCAGACTGGGTTGAGCACATTGAACTGCTGGAAGTCCGTCCCCTCGCGCGCAAGCCGGTCAATGTTCGGCGTCTTCAGCCACGGATGCCCGTGGCATGACAAATCGCCCCAGCCCCAGTCATCGGCGAATATGAAGACGATGTTGGGCTTCGATGGGTCAGCGGCGTGGAGGTTTATGAGAGCGGCGAGAGCCAGACAGAGGACCAGGATGGGATGTTTCATGAGCGATTGGTTTGAGAGAAGGGTTGGCGTTGGCTTCATCAGTCCTTGAATCGGTATTCAAGGCGCGGATTTCCACCGGGGGACGTGGTAAATGCCGGGTCGGCTCGATCGGTTAGGAGAAGTGCAAAGGTTTTTCATCGGTTCCGAGCTGCTGGCGCGCTCCCGTCATCTGGCCTCGATCACCAGATCGATGCCGCCGGGGTGATGAACGAGTCGGGGAACCATACTGTTGAAGCCTTCCAGACTGACCTGCTCTGGTGGGAATGCCTGCCTGTCCTCCAAGACCCCGCCGCAGACGACGAGCGGGATCGTCTTCGGCCCGCCGCGATACTGCGAACCGTCGATGACGAGCTTCGCAGCCGTGTTGTGCACCAATGTGTCGCGCAGCTTGATGAGGGCCGAGCCTTCGGAATCGAGCACGAAGACCACCTTCGCGCTCGGGCCGAGGCTCATGCGAGCCGCCGTCACGACCGCCTTGCTGCCCTTGAGCGTCAACACTCCTGGGCCGCGTCGCCCAAGCGCGATGACGTGCCCAACATTCAATGCGCCGTCGGCCAACACATACGCAGCCATGGCTGGCGCCCCTTCGTGCGAGGCGGCGAGAAGCGAGCCGGTGACGTTCACCGTGCCGGCCGTCTGTCGCACGAGGCCGTTTGCGCCATCCGCCGTGGCGATGCGCAGCATCTGGCACTCTAAGTTTCCATCGATCTCCAGGGTGCCGTCGGGAGGCGCATGCGGGGGAGGGCCGTTGCTCACGTGAATGTCCACCGGATGCGGCGGTGGTGGCAATCCCGGCAGCACGCGCACGACCCGCGATTGATTGATCACGGCACGTTCCAATTTATGTGCGCCTGGAAACTCCCCGCCGCGCCAGTTTTCAACGCGGTTCCAGTCGCCTCCCTCGAGGTCGCGAAACGACACCACCGTCTGCGCAGCCACCGCGGGCGCGGCTTTCCTCTTCGCCGCGAGCATTGTCGCGGACTGAAAAGGCTTCATCGCCGCTGCACTCGTCGCTATGGGCGGCGCGGTAAGTTCCCAGCTCGCCGCTTTTCCCGCGGTGATATCCAGAGGTTTGGAAACCGCATCACGAATCTGCACCTCACCGTGGATCACATTCACCTCCGAGGTGCCCTCGGAATTCACACGCGCACCGAACTCCGTGCCGAAATCCACGAGCTCCCGGCCGCCCGGCATGCGCACTGTAAAGCCACGCGCCTCATCCGGGCAATGCGCCCAGACACTGCCTTGAGTGAGGTGCATCGTATTTGCATCCACGAGATCGAACGCCGCCGGGCCTTCGATCACCACTTCCGCGCCCTTCGAGAAACGCAACTGCACGCTCCCGCGCTCCAGCTTGTAGGTTCCCGGGCGCATAGGCTGCTCACCCTCGAGGACTTCGCGCCCGTCTATCACTGCCTCGAAACTCGAATGCAGCAGCGCCACCGTTCCATCCCGATGCCGATGCTCACGACCGCCTCCTCCCAGGCCGATGATCGCAAACGCCACCACCGCAGCTGCCGCACTCGCGAAGGCCGCAACCTTCCACCACAGCGATGGCGTCGCACCCGGCACGGGCTCGGGCTGTGCCGCGGCCTGCCGCATCGGCACTGTCTCGAGCAGCGCGTCCATCTGCTTCGCCCGCACATACGCCCGGCGCACCCCAGCATCGCTGGCGAGCAACGCACGGAGTTGAGTGACCTCTTCAGGCGTCGCTTCGCCTTCCCGCAGCTTGATGAGCACGCGCTCCATCCAGTCGCGCGGGTTTTCGTCTGGAGTCGTGTTCATAGAGAATCGGGGGCGATGGAGTGACCTTCGATACAGTCCTGCAGCATGCGCCGCAGCCGGAACAGCGCCTGCTTCACGGCCTCCGTTCCCATCGACAAAGCTGCGGACACCTCCTTCACGCTACGGCCCCGTTCGTAATAAAGGTCCACCAGCCGGCGTGCCCGCTCCGGCAACTGCTCGCGGCACTTCTGCAGCGCCGCCATTCGGTGATCAAATTCCGCCGCTTGGACAGCCGCGTCTTCCGCCAGCAGATCGCACAATTCCGGCGTCATCACATCCAGCGGCTCGCGCTTCCGGTCGCGCAAATAGGCCATCACCTGAAACCGCGCCACCGTGAACGCCCACGCATCAAACTTCGTCCCCGGCCGAAACTCCGCCTGCTTTTTCCAGAGCACCACATTCGTCTCCTGCAGCACGTCCCACGCAGCCGCCGAATTGTCCAACAACGACTGGATGTAGGCATAGAGCTTCCGCTGGCTCGCGGTGATCAGGCTGGCTAACTCGGGATTCATCAACAGAACATACCCGTGACCGGCGGTTGGTTACGCGTTTCTTGCAACCTCCACCACGGCTGGCAGCGATGCGTGCGGCCGACCTCCATGACTCCCACCGCAGACCCCGCCGTTCAGCGCATTGAACTGCTGGGAGTCCATGCCCTCGTGCGCGAGCCGATTAACGTGCGGCGTCTTCAATCAATGTTCTGCGCCATGGCAGGACAAGACGCCCCAGCCCCAGTCGTCGGCGAAGATGAAGACGATGT
>CAZUUP010000570.1:2565-3992 GCA_964623105.1 uncultured Akkermansia sp. | reverse complement strand
CGGCCACGCAGGCCGCGATGTGGGAGTCGCCCCGGTGCTCCCGGATCATCTCGGCGCTGCGCCACAGCACCTCCACCGGATCATCCGACAGCGGGATCTCGGCCAGCCCGGCATACAACGGCCGGCCGGCCTGGTCGAGGCCCAGCGCCGCCTCCCGCAGCCGGGCCGCCACACCGGGCAGGTCGCCCTCGGCCCCGTCGAGCACCGCCGTCAGGCTGGCGGTGGTGGACGAGAACCGGGTGGCCAGCAGCTGGTCCCGGCCGCAGATCGTCCGGCCGGCGTCGTAGACCCCGCCGATCAGCCCCGGCTCGAACACGGCGAACGACGACACCACGACCGCCGGCGCCGGCTCACCCAGCGCCGCCGCCCGACCCCAGGCGTAACCGGAGAAGAAGTCGAGCCCCAGGGCGGCCTGCGCCTCGTTGGTCGTCCGGGACCACACGGGGTGCATGGCGATCGGCTCGATGGCGTCCCGCAGCCGTCGGGCCACCGGGGCCCGCCGGGTCGGCTCGGGCACCGTCCCGTCTGCTGTCGGATCGGCGAAATAGACGGCGATGGGCTGGAACTGGGCGACGTGGACGCGGATGGTCGGCTGGATGTGCTGCTGGCGGCCCCGTCTTCGATCGCGATCATCCGGAATCGGGCTCGGCGTCCGGCGATGCTCTCGTTTGTTGGAATCACGAATCAGGTATTTGGAACTGCGCCATTAGCTTTGCAGGTGACAGGGAATTTGGGAGATCCGGTGACTTATTCAGTCGTCGGTGGCCCTGCGTTGTTGCAGTCAAATGGGACCGTGGCTGTAACCGGGGTCGGAGCGGTGACCGTCCGCGCTGCGACCCCCGGCAACGATATGTTTTTGCCGGGTGTGGTGGAGCAGAGCTTCGGAGTTGCCCAGGCCAGTCAGACGATAACTTTTGACGGCCTGCCGGATCGTGGTTTTGGCTCTGCTTCCTTTCCGCTTGTCGGGACCGCGAGTTCGGGTTTGCCGGTGATTTTTGATGTGGTGGCTGGTCCGGCGACGATTTTATCGAATTTCGTGACGCTGACCGGGGCCGGGTTGGTGACGATTCGGGCCAGCCAGGCGGGCAACTCGAATTATCTTGCGGCACCCGAGGTATTAAGGAGTTTCTCGGTCGCACCTGCTGCTCAGACGATTGCTTTTGCGGCGCTTGGAATGCGAACGTACGGGGATCCTCCGCTGGCGCTGGTCGCTGTGAGCTCTTCCTTGCTTCCGGTCAACTTCCGGGTGATTTCGGGGCCTGCAGTGCTGACGGGGAATCTCCTTTCGTTTGTTGGAGTTGGTAGTGTAGTCGTGGAGGCAAGTCAGGCTGGGGATGGTGGCTACGCTCCGGCGGCGGCGGTCCGACAGACGCTGGTGGTAAACCCTGCGGGGCTGGAAGTGCGGGCGGACAACCAGACGCGGGAGT
>CAZUUP010000570.1:0-2465 GCA_964623105.1 uncultured Akkermansia sp. | reverse complement strand
GGTGACGAACGTGAGCGGGGCGGTGACGAGCACGGTGGCGGTGGTGAGCGTGGTGGTGCCGCCGGTGATCGTGAGCGGGCCGGCGGGGCAGACGGTGAACACGCTGGGGCTGCTGAGTCTGGGGGTGGTGGCCGGGGGGACGGGCCCGCTGGGGTATCAATGGTGGAAAGACGGGGTGGCGGTGGCCGGGGCGAGCAATGCGGTGCTGAACCTGACGCCGGCGACGACGAACGCGGCGGGGAGCTACCGGGTGGTGGTGGGCAACGCGGCGGGGAGCGTGACGAGCGCGGTGGCGGCGGTGGTGGTGAACCGGCTGAGCCCCGGGCTGGCGTGGGCGGCGCCCGGGGCGGTGGGATATGGGACGGCGCTGGGGGGCGGGCAGCTGAACGCGACGGCGCAGGTGCCCGGGACGTTCAGTTATGCGCCGGGACCGGGGACGGTGCTGGGAGCGGGTACGCGGCCGTTGGGAGTGGTGTTCACGCCGGCGGACGGGGCGACGTATGCGGGGGCGACGGGGAGCGTGAGCCTGGTGGTAAACCCTGCGGGGCTGGAAGTGCGGGCGGACAACCAGACGCGGGAGTATGGGCGAACGAACCCGGTGCTGACAGTGAGCTACCGGGGTTTTGTGAACGGGGAGGGGCCGGAGGTGCTGGCGAGCGCCGGGTTGGCGACGACGGCGGCGACGAGCAACAGCCCGCCCGGGAACTACGCGATCACGGCGGGCGGGGCAGCGGGGGCGAACTACGCGGTGACGCACGTGAACGGGGTGCTGGGGGTGTATGCGAACAGCCTGGTGCTGGTGAGCCAGCCGACGAACGTGACGGTGGCGGCCGGGGGGACGGTGAGCTTGAGCGTCGGGGCGGGGGGTACGGGACCGTTTGGGTATCAGTGGTGGAAGGACGGGGCGGCGGTGGCCGGGGCGAGCAACGCGGTGTTGAGCCTGACGCCGGCGACGACGAACGCGGCGGGGAGCTACTGGGTGGTGGTGACGAACGTGAGCGGGGCGGTGACGAGCACGGTGGCGGTGGTGAGCGTGGTGCCTGCAATCATTGCCAGTGACCCGGCCAACACGCCGACCGCGATTCGGTCACAGGGGTTTGTGTTGAGGCTTCCCGCAACAACCCAAAACGAAAGCGTGGTTGTGCAGGTATCGGAGGACTTAATCAATTGGAGAACGCTAGCCGCATTCGACTCGACGGCCTCTGCGAACACTTTCCTTGATGTTGCAGCCGCGAGTACGCCGCGCAGGTTTTATCGGGTACAACTCTTGCGGTGAGTTCGGCCTGGTTAATATGAACGGAAGGCTGCCGGTATTTGGCATTCGGTCATTCTAGCATGTGCGGAATTTACGGAATCTGGAATTTTGATGGTGCGCCGGTGTCGCAATCGGAGGTGCTTGCTGCCACTGACCGTTTGCGCCACCGGGGGCCGGATGATGAAGGGTATCTGGTTGTGGAGACCCGGTCGGGAAAGCATTCCAGTCCTTCACGGAATGAAATGCTTTCCGGCAAGGCTGGTGGTGACCTAGCCCGGTTGCGCGATGGGAATTTGGGTTTCGGATTTCGTCGGCTCGCCATTCTGGACCTCACCCCGGCGGGGCACCAACCCATGGTAGATGCCAGTGGACGGCGGTGGATAATCTATAATGGGGAGGTTTACAACTATCGGGAAATCCGGTCTGAATTGCAGGGCAAAGGGTATGTTTTCAAGAGCGGGTCTGACACCGAGGTGGTGCTTGCCGCCTACGACTGCTGGGGGAGCGGGTGCCTCGGGCGTTTCAATGGGATGTGGGCGCTGGCGATCTTCGATATTGAACGCAAGACTTTGTTTCTCGCCCGGGACCGGTTTGGGGTAAAGCCACTCTATTACGCACTGGATGGACGCCGGCTCTTGTTCGCCTCGGAGCCCAAGGCGTTGCTTGGAAACGGCGGGGTTCGGTTCAGTCCAGATGTGCGGGCGGTTGCGGATTATCTTGTTACGAGCAGTCTGCCGATTGCCGCCACCAAACGTACATTCTTCTGCGGCATTGAGAGTCTTGAGCCCGGGACCTGGATGGAGATCGCCAGTGACGGGGTACCCAAGGTCCAGCGCTACTGGGAATTACACGATCGATCCGGGCACCAGACTGGGCGAGTGGATCCGGCAGGGGCGGCGGAGCAGTACCGCGAGCTGCTTGATGACGCGGTCCGATTGCGTCTGCGTTCCGATGTGCCGGTGGGCAGTTGCCTCAGTGGCGGACTGGATTCGTCGGCCATCACTATGCTGGCGGTGGACAGTTTTCGCAAGGAGGGTCGAGCGGCTAAGTTGTTCAATACGATCAGTGTGGTTTACGATACCAATGACGCATGCAACGAGATCGAACACGCGCAACGGGTCGTGTCGAGCCTGGGGGTTGAGTCTCATTTCGTCCGACCAGACTGGTCGCGGATTCAAAGTGAGGTGGACAAGTTCGTATGGCATCAAGA
>CAZUUP010000569.1:0-4006 GCA_964623105.1 uncultured Akkermansia sp. | reverse complement strand
TGGATCGCTACCCGCTCTCGCCCTACGTCGAGCTGGTGAAGAAAAATCCCGTTGCCAGCGGAGCCGCGAAAACCGCAGCGTCCCCCGCATCACCGAAAGAATGAAACGCCCCGCCGCATTCTCCGCCCGTACAGACCGCCCCCACCGTCCGGAGCGCGGGCGGCCCGCCCGCGAGTGCCCCGCCCCCGCCGCGTGCAACAGTTTCACCGAGTTTCCAGATGTTCCGCGGCAGGCAGGGCGCGCCAGTCCTCAGTGCGCCGCTGCGGCGTCCGAGCGGTCCGGCGGCGCGCTGAGGACAGACGCGCCCCACCAAACGCCGCTGGAAATCACGCCACGATGGACGTTCCGGCCTTCCCTTACCCGGAGCGCCGAGCATTGCTCGGCTCGAACCACACGCACTCGTTCAGGCCGAGCAATGCTCGGCGCTCCATGGACGATCCGCCTCCTCGCCTACCTCTTCCTCCTCGCATTCGCCACCCCCGCCGCCGAAACCCCCGAAGCCCTCCTCAAACAAGCCCAGCAACTCGAGCGCGACGGCGCGGTGCAGCGCGCCGTCACGGTTTATCAGGAATTCCTCAAACAATTCCCCGACCACACCCAGGCCACCGAGGCCCAATACCGCATCGGCAAAGCCTTCGACGCCCTCGGGCAGGTCGAGGAGGCCGTCACCGCGCTCAAGCTGGTCACGGCCAACGGCAAGAAATTCAAGAACCGCCCCGACGCCTTCTACCTCCTCGGCAAGCTCTACGCCTCGGACAAAAAGTACGACGAAGCCATCGCCGCCTACGAAAAAATGCTCGGCGAAGGCGCGGGCCTGTTCGAGGACGAGGTGATGAACCTCTGCGCCGGCTGGTACGCGATTCAGCAGAAGTACGATGAGGCCGCCGCCAAGTTCAATCTGCTCCGTCGCAAAGGCGACAACGCCCTCGCCGAACAATCCGCCTACAAGCTCGCGCTCCTCTGGCTCAAGGCCGGCCGTCTCGAAGCCGCCGTGCCCGCCATTCAAGACCTCGCCGTGCAGTTCCCGAACCACAAGCAAATCCCCGAGCTGCTCCTCAAGGCCGCCGACGGCTACCGCACCGCGCGCAAGTTCGACCAGACCGTCGCCATCTGCGAGCAGCTCAGATCGCGCTACCCGAAAAGCATCGAGACCCTCGCGGGCAGCTACCTGCTGGGCCTTTGTTACCGCGATCAAAAGCAGTTTCCGAAAGCCATCACCGCGCTCGAAGCCGTCGGGCGCACCAAGGAATTCCAAGGCCGCGGACTCGTCGCCGAGGCGCTGCTCGCCGCCGCTGACATCTACTTCAGCGACCTCGCCGACCCGGCAAAAGCGATGCCGCGCTACGAGGACGCCGCGAAGCTCGCGCGCGACTCCGACAGCGAGCGCAAGTCGCTGATCCTCGAGCAATGCTACTTCCGCCTCGCCGAGTACAATTTCACCCAGAAGAAATACGCCGCCGCGCTCGACTACTACCTGCTGCTGCGCGCCAGCGGCTCGGCGCTCAACGTCCTCGGGCGCGTCCTCGCGTGCGAAGCGGCGCTGGGCAATCAGAATCCCGCCGAGCGTTTCACCACCGCCGACGCCGAAACGCTCAAGGCCAAGATCGCGCAGAACCCCGGCACCGCGATGGCCGCCGAGGCCGAGATGTTCCTCCTCGACCGCAAGCTCTCCGACGCCGTGCGCCTGCGCGAAAGCACCACCGCCGTCGCCGCCGAATACGAGGCGATGTTCAAGAAGTACTCCAAGGAAGTCCTCGCGCAGGAAAACATGGATTCCTACCTCTACGGCCAGATTGGCACCGCCTACGGTCACAGCCTGAACCGCGAGGATTTGCTTAAGGCCATCGCCGCGTTCGAGAAAGCCGCGGGCAAAGGCCCCGCCGCCGCCAACAATCCCTACCGCATCCCCGCGCTGGAAAACCTCGCGCTCACCGCCGACCGCCTCGGCGACAAGGCCCGCGCGACGCAGGCTTACGCCGAGTTGTTCGCGCTCTCAAAGCAGAGCCTCGATGCGAAAAAGGACGACCAGGCGCTGGAGAAACGCACGCTCGAATATCTGAAAAGCCTCGTCACCCGCTCGGACAATTCCGACCTGATCGACAAATCCATCGCGCTCACGCGGAAGATCATCGAGGAGAAAGGCCCGCTCTCCGAACTCGCCGCCGGCGCGCGTTATTACCTCGCGGAGCTGTTTTATCTGAAGAAGGACTTCTCCGCCGCGGTCGGCGCGTACAAGGATTTCATCCGCATTTACGGCCCGAAACAGGATGCCAACGGCGATGTGGCCGACGCGCCGTGGCGGCCGGGCAAGCCCGATGAGCGCACCGACCAGGTGTTCGAGGCGTCGGTCCGCATCGCGCACAGTTGGTTCATGCAGGGCCACGACCAGAACATGGTCCGCGCCTACGACTGGCTCGCGCGCAATTTTTCCGTCGGCAACAAATACCTCGCCGAGGCGAACTACTGGCTGGCGATGGAACTCGCCAAGGGCAAGCAGGCCGAATCGAAAGAGGCCAAACGCAAGCTCGCCGAAGCGCTCTGGAAAAACGTGGTGAACCCGTCGCTCGATTTCGAGGCGAAGAATTTCAAGAAGGGTTTCCACTTCTGGGTCGGCGACAGCGAGCGTTACGGCGACGTGCAGAAATACGTGAAGAGCGCGATGCTCAAGGCCGGCCAGGCCTTCGGCGAGAGCGGCGAGCACGGGCTGGCGGCGGCGGCGTTCGAGACGTTCCTCAGCCTTTACCCCACCGCTGCGGGCGACGGCGAACGCCGTGGCAAGGGCGCCAAACGCGGCAATTACGGCGAGCCGGATGAAATGGCCTGCATCGCCCGCTACGCGCTGGGCCGCGAGTACATCGCGCTCGCGAACACGACGCGGCTGGCCGAGACCTTCAAGCCCTACACCACCGGCCATCGCGAGGATCGTTTCCGCGTTTCCGCGTTGAAGCTGCTCGGCTATCACGCCGGCCGCGCCGGGCAGAACGATGTCGCCGCCGAGGCTTACGCGACGCTGCTCGACGAGTACGGCGAGAACTACAAAGACCAGAAAGGCGACCTCGTGCCGGTGCCGATGAAGGACCGCCTGCGCAGCGGCAACCCGCGCTGGGACGGCATCCGCGCCGAGGTGCCAAAGGACCTCGACCCCGGGGAAATCCGCTTCGCCCTCGGCTACCTCTATTGGAAGGCCGAGGACTGGCAGCGCTGCGTGAAGACGCTCACGCCCTTCCTCGACGACGTGAAACTCGCGAAGAACAAATCGCGCGACAAGGCGCTCTACATGGCCGGGCAGAGTTCGTACAAGTTTTACGATTACGCGGGCGGCGTGCGTTTCATCCAAGCCGTCGTGCGGCAGCATCCGAAATTCGATGCCATCGAGGAGGCCTATGTTTTCGCCGCGCGGGGATTGGTAGAGACGAAGGAATGGCGCGACTTGGAATTGATCTCGCGCACGTTCGTCGCCGAGTGGCCGAAGTCCGACAAACGCCCGCGGCTCGATCTCTACGCCGCGCTCGCGCTCGTCGGCCAGGGCAAGTCCGACAAGGGCCTCGCGGGCCTGAAGAGCCTCGCGGACAGCGAGACGTACGAGGATGTGAAAGGCGACGCCGCCTACTACGCGGGCCTGACGGTGCTCCAGACAAGCCCGCCCGATCATCGCGCCGCGCTCGGGTGGTTCGAGAAAAGCCTGAAGATTTTCCCGCGCGAAACCACCAGCCTCGAAGCCGCCAAATGCGCAGTGAAACTCGAGCAATGGACCAAGGCCCGCGACCTCGCCGACCGCGCCGCGCGTGAATTTCCCAAAGGCAATCCCGCCGTCATCGACGAGGCCAAACGCCTCCTCCCCACCGTCCTGAAAGAACTCGCCAAACAAAAATGAAAAGCCAGACCACTCCCTTGAATCCGCCAGTCCTGCATGTCACCACCCTTGCGAAGTCCGATTCACGACCCCGCCCATGCGCCGCGAGCAGGCCCCGAAAACAGCCCGCCTCGGACCTCCCTCTCCCCTCAA
>CAZUUP010000568.1:0-4048 GCA_964623105.1 uncultured Akkermansia sp. | reverse complement strand
CAGTTGCTCGCCGAGAAGGCGAAGCTCGAAGAGCAGCAGCTCGTGAAAGCCGGCGAGGTCGAGAAGCTCGTCGAGAAACGCACCAAGACCGCGATGGCGGAACTGGAGAAGCGTCTGCACGGTGCCGAGCAGCAGGCCGCAACCCTGAGCGCGCAACTGCTGGAAAGGGAACTCGAACGCCATGTCGTCGAGACGGCGACCAAGCTCGGCCTGCGGCCCTCGGCCATCCCTGACATCAAGGCGCGTTCGCGCGCCGTGTTCCGGGTTGTGGGCGGCAAAGTTGCTGCCGTCGAGGCGGACGGCCAAACGCCCGTCTGCGGCGCGGATGGCGCGACTCCTTTGACTTTCGACGAGTGGGTGACACGGCAGGTGGCCGAGGCACCCCATTTGTTTGAATCCAACGCCGGCGGCGGGGCCGTCGGCAACGGCTCCGGTGGGGTCGGTCAGCGTTCGGGCAGAAATCCCTTCCGGCGCGGGCCGGACTGGAATCTGACCGAGCAAATGCGGTTGCAACGAACCGACCCCAAACTCGCCGACCGCCTCCGCGCGTCGGCCTGACGGGTCATAACCGGAACCCTAGTTTATGGCCAAAACTGCCGTCGCCGACATCATCATTCCCACCGAGTTCGAGAAATACGCCATCGAGCGCACCGCCGAATTGTCCGCCTTCGGGCAATGCGGCATCATCGAGTCCGCCCCCGAGTTCGACGCGCTCGCGTCCGCGGGCGGGCGTGAAATCAAAATGCCCTTCTGGAAGGACCTGACCGCCACGCGGCAGCTCCTCAGCGACTCGGGCACCCTCACCGTCAACAAGATCACGTCCGAACAGGACGTGGCGCGGCTGCACAACGACGCGCAGGTCTGGTCGGTGAACCATCTCGCGAAAGTCATCGCGGGCGACGACCCGATGCAGGCCATCGTCGATCTGGTGGCCGAATATTGGGCGCGCACCGACCAGGGGCTGCTGGTGTCTAGCCTCAAGGGCATGTTCGCCGCTGGCTCCATGTCCGGCAATCTGCTCGCCATTCATTCCGAAACGGTGGCCGGTCAAAGCGCCGCCACGCGGCTGAATGGTGCGACCTTCGTGGACGCCTGCGCGAAGCTCGGCGACCGCGCCGACCGCCTGACCGCCGTGGCGATGCACTCGGCCACGGAAGCCGCGCTGCGCAAGCTCGACCTGATCGACTTCATCCCCGACAGCGAGGGCAAGGCGATGCTGCGGACATTTCAAGGCCGCCGCGTCGTCGTCGATGACAACCTGCCGACGCGGGCGGGCACGACCGACGGCACGGTTTACACCACCTACCTCTTCGGCCAGGGCGCGTTCGCCAAGGGTTCGTGCGCGCTGGACGCCCAGCCGTTGCAAGGCGGCTTCGGCACCGAAGGCGTCGAGCTGGCGCGGGTGCCGCTGGACAGCGACACGGTGCTCATCAACCGCCGCCGCTACGTGCTGCATCCGCGCGGTGTGAAGTTCAACTCGGCGACGGTGGCGGGTGATTCGCCGACCAACGCCGAACTGGAACTCGCGGCCAACTGGACGCGGGTGTGGGAGAACAAAAACGTCCGCATCGTGGCCGTCACCCACAACAACTGAGCGCATGGGCAAAACGATTTCAGGCGGTGCGGAGCGTCCCGGATTGGACGGCTTGCTGCCGATCATCCGCCGCCCGCGCCGCCCGTTGGTGCCCATCGACTCTCACCCGCACGCTCGGCAAGGCGTGGACGCGCCCCCAGTGCCGCTGGTGGCCGAGGCGGGGGCAAAACCTAGCAAGAGCCATGGCACTGCGACAAAGACCAGCCCGACCGGTCCGGCCCGGGAAATCCCGGCCGGTCACCCGCGGCCGTGAGGTCGGAGTGGCGTTCAACGTGCGGAGCAAAATGGTTACCCTGGGACTGCGCCTCGCGGTGCGGGTCTCGGCGTCGGCCTTCTGGTAATTTATGCCCCTCGTCCTCATCAAGGAAGACGGCACCGGCAAGGTGGACGCCAATTCATTCGCCAACGCCGCCGATGGCGACGCCTATCACGACGGCCATCTGTATGCCTCCGCGTGGACCGGCGCGACCACGCAAAACAAGGAGAAGGCGCTCGTCATGGCCACGCGCCTGCTCGGTTCCCTCGTCCAGTTCCGGGGCGTCAAACGCCGTTCCATCCAAGCCCTGCAATGGCCGCGTCGCGGCTGTCCCGACCCGGACACTGAGAACGCGCCCGTGGCGGGCCTGCTTCGGCTTCGCGCGGCTGTGCTCGACGAAACCAAGGTTCCCGTCCTCGTCGTTCACGCCACCTGCGAACTGGCGCGCGAGCTTCTCAAGCAGGACCGCACCGGCGATCCCGGCGGCGAGGGCCTGCGCTCGCTCGACATCAGCGGCTCGATGCACCTGGAGTTTGATTCCGCCACCCGCCAGCCCGTGATCCCCGCCCTCGTGCAAACGTGGCTCGCCAAGTTCGGCGAACCCCTCGCGCGCGGCCCCGGCATGGCCCGCCTCGTGCGCACCTGAACCATGGCCGTGAACCTCAACAAAGCGGTCAAGGCCGGCCTGGACTTCCTGTTCGGCGTCGCCGGGGAACTCGTGCGCGACGCCGAGTTCGTGCGGCCCGCCGGGGCCAGCGCCATCGAGCAGTCGGGCAACGCGCAGCAAACCGCCAACGTGAAGGCGTTCGTCACCGATTACCGCTCCGGCGAGCTGGGCACCGTGGTCATCCAACCCGGCGACGAAAAGGTGCTCGTCCGCGCCGTGGACCTCGCCCTCATCATCGCACCCGGCAATGGGGATTACCTCGTCGAGACGTTGAGCGGCCAGCGGCGCGAAGTGCTTTCCGCCCGGCTCGATGCCGCGGGCCTGCTCTGGACCCTGCACACCGTCCGCTCGATCAACGACGACTGGGGCGTCCTCACCGCCACGACCGCCTCCGTTGACTGGGGCGACCTCGGCACCGCCACCGACGCCGAAGACTGGCTGGGCCTTACGTGATATGCGCGAACCCCTTGCCCAACCCCTGACCATCGACGGCGCTCAAACCGTCGTTCGCAACCCCGCGCGCTTCGTGGACTCGTTCGGCCTGGCAGGGATCATCACGATGTGGAGCGGCCCCACGCCCGACCTTCCGCCCGGCTGGGCGCTCTGCGATGGCAACAACGGCACGCCTGACCTGCACGACCGCTTTGTCCCGCCCGTGGTTTTCATCATCAAACTCTGACCCCGCAACGCTATGCCCAAACAAGTGCGACTTCGCCGCGGCACCACCGCGCAACACGCCACCTTCACCGGCGCGGACGGTGAAATCACCTTCGACGTCAGCAAAAAAGTCCTCGTCGTCCACGACGGCGTGACGCCCGGCGGCAAGCCCATCGACGGCTTCGTGAAGCTCTCGCCCGGCAACCCCTACGTCGTCCAAACCCTCGAATCCACGCTCGAAATCACCGGCGGCGACCCCTACAACCCCGGGCTCATCGTCACCCAACCCGCGCGCTTCGACAGCCTCCTGAACGCCCCGGCGGGCATCCTCTCCCGCCGCATCCAGTGGCAGCAGGAAACCCTCGACTACGCCCCCACGGTCAACCTCGACTTCAACGGCCCCGCCCGCCGCCTCCTCACCCTCACCGGCGACCTCGCCCTCACCGCCACCAACCTCGACACCGGCAAATCCCTCGCCCTCCGCCTCACCGCCGACGACACGGACCGCACCCTCACCTTCCCCGCCGACTGGAAATTCGTTGGCGGCGCCGCCCCCACGACCTTGGCCGCCACCAAAACCGCCCTGCTTCTCCTCGACTCCTTCGGCCCCACCGACGCCGATCTCGTGGCCCGGTATCTGGTGGAGCCGTAGGGCGAACGATCCGCGTGAGTTGAGCAGCGCTAAATTGGCTTGGAAAACCTCGTCTCCCAGCCGACTCTCGGCCCGTGAATTTGTCCGATGCACCCCGGAAAAAGCCTAACAAATCCTAACAAAATGGTTTCGTTTTGGTGCCTGAAAACAACCGCCAGCCCAAAAACGAAAAGTGCAATAATAACCAATAAATACGCGGTCAATGTGCAGTTTTTCCGAATC
>CAZUUP010000567.1:0-4051 GCA_964623105.1 uncultured Akkermansia sp. | reverse complement strand
CATCGCCGTTCAAAATGATTTGCCGATCTTGATTTTCTTCAACCGATCGACACCGCCTGTTTGCGCGTAACCTGAAACACCACCAACTCAATGCTAATCCTCCGAAAATCGCTCCATCGCATCTGTCTGCTCGCAGCGCTCGCCCTGTCTGCCCCCCACCTCTCCGCTGCTCCCAAGCCCCCGTCGGCCGCTCCGCTCACCGCCGACGGCCAGCGCCATCTCGATAAATACACCGCCCAACTCGCAGCCGCGCAGGCGGAGGTCAGCAAGGCCCTGCCGAAGATCGACGAGGGAAAAAAGGCCGCCCTCCAGAAAGCCCGTGAAGCCCTCAAGGCCGCTGAGTCGCAGGCTAATTCCACGCAGCAATCCGAGGGGAAAATCAAGACGGCCAAGGCGCTCGTGGATCACGCCAAAGGCAAGTGGCTTGGCGGCGCGGCCAAGGGCATTGCCGCGGCTGAGGCGGCGCTGAAAAAAGCAACCACCGACGCCGAACGCGAAGCCGCGAAGAAAGACCTCGCCAAATGGCAAGCGGACAAGCAAGCCGGTCTCAAGGCGCTCGCGGAACGCCAGGCCGTGTTGGACAAGGCCATGCTCGACGCCACAAACGTGACCAAGGCGAATCAAGCGGCCCAGGCGGCACTGGCCCAGGCCCAAGCCAACGAACTGAAGGCCGCCGAAAACATCCTCGCCGACCTCCAGCCCATCATCGCCAGCGACCGACTGGATTCGTCGCTCGTCCGCGCTGCCGTCCTGGCGAAGGCCACTCCGCGCGGGTTGGCGGAGTTCGCGCAGCAGGGCAACGAGCACGCGGCCCTCGTGGACCAACTCCTCGCCGATGACACCTTGATGAAGCAGATGCTGCTCGCCGGTGGCGCCGACGCCGGCAAATACGGCCCGGCGATGCAGATTTACACGGCCATTCAGAAGGCCAGCCCGAAGGCCCGCGACGGGGTCTTTCAGCGACTGGCGCTCGCCACGGCCCTCGAACACGCTGTGCCGGTCAAGCAGAACAACGCCCAGACCGAGACCACCGCGCCGACCATCGTTGATCCGGTGAAGCGTTACCTGCATTACGAGAAGGCTTACCTCGATGGCGAACTCGACCCGGCCTTCAAAAACTTCTCCGTCTGGGAATACCGGATGGTCATCGATTGCGATGCGCCCGATTCCATCCTGGCGTGGGGGCGCGAGATGCTCCGTAACTACCGGCCCGACCATATCTACAATCCAGACTACGGCTGGCGCTATTCGGGAACCGTGCGCACCGAAGTCAAATACGGCTCTGAATGCGTCAAGGACGATCTGCCTCACCTCAACTCTTATCAGAACATCCCGAAGGACGGCGGGGTCTGCGGCCGGCGCGCATTCTTTGGCCGGTTCATCCTGAAAAGCTTCGGCATCCCGACTTGGGGTGTGACCCAGCATAAGCACGCCGCCCTGAGCCATTGGACTCCGAAGGGCTGGGTGGTGAATCTCGGCGCTGGTTTCCCGCACAGTTGGTGGGACAAGGATGAGGCCCCGCGCAGCGGTTCAGACTTCCTGCTGGAGACGCAGGCGCGCACGCAGCCACAGGACTATCTGAAAGTGCTGCGGGCGCAGTGGGTTGGCCGCGTTCTGGGCGAGCAGGAATACAACGACCGCAAGAATATCGCCGGCGGTTTGTGGAGCAGCATGGCGCATTTTCAAGCCCGCGCGATTGCGACCGCCACCAAGGCGGTAGCTTTGGGCCCGCTCGGCCAGGAGCTTGGTGAAGCGAATGAATCAGAGGACAAGAAAGCAAGGGTCGTCGAGAAGGTGGCCGTGACAGCAGCCGATCAGAAACCCGTGGTCGGCAAGGACGGCTCGATCATTGTTCCGTCGGTGGCTCACACCAAACCGACCGGCCACCACGCGGCCATGAAAAGTCTCGCAGGCGGCATGCAATTGCATGCCACCGGTGGCTTCAAGGCCCAGTATGTCATCGACGCCCCACAGGCCGGCAAATATGCGCTGGCCGCGCGGGTGGCGACGGTGCATGAGGGGCAGAAATTCCTCTTTGCAGCCAACGACGCCAAGGCCTCGGCGGAGGTCCCGGCACCCTACACCATCGGCTTCTGGCAACCGACCCCGCCCGTCGAAGTCATGTTAGTCAAAGGCCAGAATGTCCTGAGTGTCGCACTCAAGGAAGGTAGCCGCGGCGTCGCCATCAAGGACTTCACGCTCACACCCGTGAAATAACTCCACCAACTCAAATTACAGCCAAACAACCAACTAACTAGCTAACTAACTTAGAAACACACAACATGAACCAACACCTCAAAACCCGCCGGGCGTTTGCCCTGGAATCCCTCGCCCTCACCGCGCTCGCCTTTGCGCCATTCGGCACCGTCTCCGCGGCGGACTCATCCATCCCGAAACCGGACGGTAAACCGGCCGACATGACCAAGCCCGTCCAAGTCTTCATCTTGCTCGGTCAGTCAAACATGGTCGGCCTCGGCAAGGTAAAAGGCGGGGACGGCTCGCTCGAGTTCGCGGTGAAGGAGAAGAAGAAATATCCCTACCTCGTGGATGACTCCGGCAACTGGTCCGAGCGCAAGGACGTGCGCTACGCCCGCGTGATGTCCGGGCGCGGCGGCGGCATGCAGCGCTTCAACAACGAGTGGATGACCGTCAAGACCTGCAACACGATTGGACCGGAGTTCGGCCTTGCGCATCCCCTGGGCAACGCCATCGAGGCGCCGGTGCTCATTTTGAAAAGCTGCATCGGCAACCGCAGCCTTGGCTGGGACCTTCTCCCGCCCGGCAGCGAACGCTACGAGTTTGTCATCAAGGACAAGGCGGGCGTGGAGAAAAAGATGGTCTATGCCGGCTACAAGGACAAACCCGACTCCTGGGAAATGGACCCGGCCAAAGGTGTAAAGACCGAACCCGCGCCGTGGGTGGACAAGAAAAGCGGCAAGCCGATTGACTGGTATGCCGGCAAGCAGTGGGACGATGACTTGAGTTATGCCAAGACCGTGCTCTCCGAACTCGACAAACACTACCCCGGCGCGACGAAGTATGAAGTCGCGGGATTTTTCTTCTGGCAGGGCGAGAAAGACGCCGGCAATCCCGGACACGCCGCCAAATATGAGAAGAACCTCGTGCATTTCATCAAGACCGTGCGCAAGGAATTCAACGCGCCCAACGCGAAGTTCGTCCTCGCGACGATGGGTGAATCCGCCAAGGGCGGCACCGGACTGGGCGGCGAGATTCTCAACGCCCAGCTCGCCGTGGACGGCACCACCGGCAAGTATCCCGAGTTCAAGGGCAACGTCGCCACCATCTACACGAATCCCATGGCGCAGGGCGGGAGCGGCAACGGTCACTACGGTGGCAAGGCCGAAGTCTATATGGATGTCGGCGAAGCCATGGGCAAAGCCATGGTTGAGTTGCTGAAATCCAAATAGCCCTGCGCGAGAAGGCATGGCACTTTTCGGCGCTGTTGAGAGCCGGGTCATTGACCGTCGGGGGTTGGTGGCCCGGCTTTGCTTTTTCCGCGTACGTTTCCATGATTGCCATCCGCTCTCGGCTGGCTGTGGGCAATTCAGGCAGGCGAGCTGCGGCAACCAGTAATGAATCACGCCGCGAAAACCTACGACGCCATCATCGTCGGTGGCGGGCACAACGGACTGGTGGCTGCAACCTATCTCGCCAAGGCTGGGAAATCCGTTCTCCTGCTCGAAGCACGCGACGAATCCGGCGGGGCCACCACGAGCGTGAAGCCCTTTCCCGAATACGAGGCGCGCCTCTCCCGCTATTCCTATCTGGTCTCACTGCTGCCGGATAAGATTGTGTCTGACTTGGGCATAAACTTCAAAACCCTCGGACGCCCCGTCGCTTCCTACACGCCTTATCACCGCGATGGCCGGGAAGACGGGCTTTTAGTTTCGGCGGATTGGGATGAACCAACCGCGAGTAGCTTCCAACGGCTCACTGGATCAAACAAGGAAGGCAAAGCCTGGCGCGAGTTTTACGGAGAGATCGCCGAACTGGCCCAACGCCTCGCGCCCTCGATGCTCCAGCCACTCAA
>CAZUUP010000566.1:0-4052 GCA_964623105.1 uncultured Akkermansia sp. | reverse complement strand
TGCCGCGCTCGATCATGCCGGGGAGCACCGCACGCGAGAGATGATACATGCCGAGGTACAGGCGGGTAAAGGCTGAAAAGGGTACCGATTAATTGTGAAAAGGGTACTTTTTGGGGAAAGGGTAGGCGGGGAAAGGGTGGGTGCGGAGGGGTTGCAGGGGGGTTGCAAGGGGGTCAGAAGCGGGGGCGGGTGAGGATGCGGAGGATTGACCAGAGGGCGGACCAGAGGCGGAAAAGCATGGGCGCAATCTAGGGGCGGGGAGGTCCCGAATGCAAATGGTTTGGGTTCGGGATTTGGCGGGGTTTCTGGGGGGTGAAGGCCGACGGCGGAAGGGTGGGCCAGCGGTGCTTCCGGCAGCGCTCGGTGGGGAGCCAAACCTTGAGGTCGGTGAAGCAACGGCAGAGGGTGCAACGGCGGCCGGAAAGATGGGGGCAGGCGCGGCAGATTTCGAGGCGGGTTTCGGCGTCCTTTTTGGTCAACACCGGGAAGCCGTTTTCCCGCCACTTTTCGAGGCTCGAAAAAGCTTCCTCCAGCGTCGCCGAAAACGTCTCCAAAATGCTCATGCCGGGAGCACCATTCCGGGAAGCCAATCCCCGGTGTTCACGACCACCGTTCCAGCGCTGAATCTGCCCCCCCAAAATTCCTGCTGCGCGATGCTCTGGGAATCCCGCAAACTCAGCACCAAAATCCCGCTCAATCCAGACTTCGGCGTGGTGCTGCTGGCACCTGCCGGCGGCGTGTAGGTGTCGAAGTCTCCCACGACCACCCCGGACGCGATCCCAGACCCTCCGTAAACGGGGTCGCAAAGCACCACGAAACCCAGCACCGTCCCGGCCACGCCGTTCTTGGAAAACGTGCCCAACTGCACCGGGCTTCCGCCGTTGTTGTTGACCCGGTAAAGCTGGTTCGCGTCACAAGAAACCCCATCCAAGGCGGTCACGGTTCCCCCAAAATAGACCCTTCCCGATGCGTCCGTATCGAATAGGCGCTGGCTGTTGTTGGTGCTGTTGGTCAGGTTCCAGTCCAACCCCGTCCGCAAAGCGCAATCCCCGTCCAGTCGCGCCCCGCCGGTCAGGTCCGCGGCGTTGCCGTAGGCATCCCAGTCGAACGTCGAGCCGAGGAAGTAATCCGTGCGCAGCAAGAACGTATCCCCCGCCACGTAGCTCCCCCCGTAATTCGTCGCCGGTGGCAACACCAGACAATCCACGGTTGCGGCGAAGCCTCCAATCCCACCCATCGGGATCGATGGCACGGCGCCGAACGCCGAAAGGGTCACATTGGCCACCTCGTATTGCACGGGCGGCGAGCCATAGACGCCCACGTTTGTCACCCCGCCGAGCATCCAATAGTCCAGCAGCGGACGAGGGCGCGCGGCAAAGCAGTAGCCGCCGGGAATGGCCCACGATAGCGCAGCCGCCCCAGCGGCATCATAGGTGTGCATGGCCGGGGTTGCCCCGCCGCCCGTGGCGTTCGGGAAAAGCAGCTCGCGATCCCCCGCCCGTTTGCCCGCTTGAAAGGCGGGAATGGGGCAGGCGTTAGCGTGCGTCGAGCCGGGCGTCCCGTAGCCGGGGAAGCGGAAGCTGGTAGCCGGACTGATGAAGTAATCCTCGCCCTTCCAACTCGCCCCGCCGATGAGCAGCTTGTGTGCGGGAGAGGCAATGCTTTCCGCGGCGTAGGTGGTCCCGCTGATGACCCTTTGAGGCACCGACCACGTCAGGGAATTCGGCGCGGCATACAGGGAGCCGCCCCCATACACGAAGATTTCGCAGGGCGGATTCCCGCCCGTCCCCACGTCTTGCCAGTTTCGCCGCAGTGCCACCGGCGGATTGGTAAACCCCGCCGACTCGGCAAAAAGCTGGTCCACCTGCGGGTGATAGACCCCGGCGCCGGTGTCCCGTGTCCAGATTTTCGCGATCCGGGCGGCCTGGATGGTGGTGGCAGTCCACGAAGGGTCAACCGTGTCGTCATTCCAGAGGCGGTTAATCAGCTCCTCGAATTCCCCGACGAGGAACAGCAGGCGGGGCGGGGTGGAGAAGTCTCTGGTCGGGCTGGCGTCATCCCCGCCGTGACCGCCGCCAAGGGCGAGAATGTCGTAGAATGCCCCCCCGGCGGCGTTACAGGAGCAGTCCCCGAAGCCGGAATTGCCGCCAAACACCGGCCAGACGGCGTGGTACGGGTTGGTGGTCCCGAGGCTCATGGATCAATCAAACACTTCCGAACTCGGCACCAGAATCTTCCGCATGACCCCGTTTTCGCAGTAATCCAGCTCCCGGATGCGGATCACCTTGTCCGCGCAGTCCGCCAAGTCGAGGTCGATTTCCGCGCCGTTGGTCACGTCGGGGGTGGAGTCGGTGCAGACCATGTGCAAGCGCCCTTCGCCGGAGACGGTGATGTCCACGGCGCCGTCGTCGCGGCCCAGCTTGTCGATATACTTGCCGCTGTCGCCGGCGACGGTGTTTTGGGTGGGGGTGCGGTTCGGGGTGGTGACGATGGTGGCGGAGGCCCCGCCGGAGGCTTGGAGGCTGGGCGGGGTGCGACCGGCGCCGGGGCCGAAGTCGCGCAGGCCGCGCATCAATTCGATGCGGTCGGTGGCGCTAAGGAAGCCGACGGGGCCGACGTTGAGCACGCGCGCGCCCTGATCGGGGATTTCCTCGATGCTCTGCACCTGCGCGGCCATCGTCTCCCATTCGGTGCGGCCGTTGGTGAGGTTGATGAGGTCGCCGAGGCCGACGGTGGTGTCGGGGTCGGTGTCCGTCAGGGGGATGCTGCCCTGCCACCGGGCGGCGGACAGGGCGGTGTGCATTTCCTGCGCAAGGCCGGCGACGGGGTTTTCCCCGACCTGATAAGTGTCCGTCTTGGAATAGGTGCCCGAGGGGGCGTTGGTGGCCGTGAATTCGGCAAAGAGCGGCTTGGCGTGGAAGGCCACGCCGTTGGCGTCCCGGTAGGCGACGGTAGCCTCGACGCGGTAGCGGTATTTCACGACCGGGGTGCTGGTGCCGGCGAGGACGAAGCCCTCGTGAATCGCGCCGCCGGTGTTGGTTAGCTCGTAATTGAGCACCGGGGCCACGCCGCTCACGGGGTCGTATTCGTAGGAGGTTCCGTCTTCGTAGGTCACGCGGACGGGGGTAAAGACAGGCGAGCCGGTGCCGTCGGGGCCGGTGATGCCGGCCTCGAGCTGGGCGTGGTGATTGCGCCACCAGGTTTCCGATGTCAGGTCCCAAGTGCGGGTGACGAGGGTGCTGAAAACGGTCGAGATGCCCCAGCCTTGCAAGTCCACGTAATGAACGAGGCAGTCGAAATCCAGCAAAAAGCTGTTGTAAGTGGTGGGGTCATTGGCGTCGAAGCCGGGAGGGACGGGGTAAACGTCCGCGGTCGTGTAGCCGACTTGGGTGCCGTTGAATTCGTCCGTGCGGGCGTAAATGACGGCGACGCGGCTGAATTCCATCTCCGTCTGCCGGACCAATCCGATGGCACCAACGGTATGGTCGCCGATGTCAAGGCTGCGGGTGGTGGCGGTGGCGCGGCGGGTGAGGCGAAGGGTGGGCGGGGTCGTCGTGTCATCCACCCAAACCACGGAGTCGGGGAGGTATTTCAGGCACTCGCGAATGATGCCGCCGTGGGTGACGCTTTGCAGCTCGCGGGTGGGGATTTCGATGTCGGGGTATTCGAGCGGGGCGGCTTGGATCGGGACATCGGGCAGGCCCGAGGTGGCGGCGGAATCGACCACCTGCTGGATCACGTCCTCCATGATGTCGCGGATGGTGAGGCGGGTGTTGTTCACGCCGCGGCCCAGCAGGACGCGGGTGCGGTAGCCGCCGACGAGGGAGGCGGCGAGATTCGTGGGATCGACCAGCGTGTACCAAGTCTGCTGGTAGGCGATTCTCTCGAACCAATACAGGGCATTCTGCGCCTCGTATTCGATCCGGTGAGCCGTCCCGCTGATGACCGGGGTGGCCTTGGAAATCCAGCCGGTGAACCAGATGACGGCGGTGGCGCCGGACGTCGCGCGGCGGCGGATGATAATCCGGGTGCGGAGGGCGATGGGGGTGGCG
>CAZUUP010000565.1:0-4059 GCA_964623105.1 uncultured Akkermansia sp. | reverse complement strand
GGAAGTAATTAGTGATTAGTGATTAGTAATTAGTGGGGACGGCTTTCGTCGGGGTGTAACGTTGCGGGGGGCGGGGAAATTCAGGGGTTAATCGAGGAGAGGGGGGAAATTGGGGGGATATTCAACTTTCAACGTCTTCGGACTTTGAACGTTAAGCGCTTTCCAGATTTCCGGGGTGAGCATCATTTGGATTCAGGGGTTTGTGGCGGCGGTGAGTTGGCGGGCGGTGAAGGACAGCCAGTCGGCGGGTTCGTCGATGTCGGTGAGTTCGCGCAGCAGTTGCAGGCGAAGGCGATGGCGGGCGCAGCGGGCGCAGGTTTCGGCGAAGACTTGCGGCGTGCTCCAGGGCATGGCGGTGAAGAGTTCGGGCGCGGGGCGGCGGAGGCCGATGAGCCAGTAGCCGCCGTCGGTGGCGGGACCGAGGACGACGTCGTTCGTGTGCAGCGCGGACCACGCGAACTCGATGTCGCACACGCTCACGTCGGGGCAATCGGAGCCGATGATGACGACGCGCTCGGCACCGCTGGCGAAAGTGGCGGCGAAGGCGTTGGTCAGGCGCTGGCCAAGATCGCCGGGGCCTTGCGGGGAGCGGGTCCAGCCGGGGTGCAGCCAGGGTTGGATTTCGGGAGCGGCGTCGTCGGGGGCGAAGCGGAGTTCGGCAGAGGGGAGTTCGGCGAGGCGGTGCAGCAACGTTCCCAACAGTTGCCGATAGGCTTCGGCAGCGCGCTCAGGTCCGAGCGCGGCGGCGAGGCGGGTCTTGACGTGGCCCGGGCGCGGGGCTTTGAGGAAGATGAGGAGGCGCTCGGAGGCGGGCATAGCTTGGGTTGCGGGCGTCAGCCTCCTCACATCGGCGGCTGCGATGGGTGCCGTTTCAGTCTGCGGGGCCGGCGGATTCCTGGGCGAGGTTGAAGGTGGCGGATTCGTCGGGCGGTTCCGGGAGAATGAGGGCGACGAGGATGGCGGGGAGGAAGAGGTAGGCGCCGTAGAGGAGGGCGGTGCGGAAGTCGCCGACTTTGGAGAAGAGGCCGAAGAAGACGACGCCCGCAGCGGAGGCGATGCGGCCGATGTTGTAGCAGAAGCCGGCGCCGGTGGTGCGGAGGAGGGTGGGGAAGAGGGGGGGCAGGTACATGGTGAAGAGGCCGAAGACGCCGGAGAAGAAGCCGACGAGGGGGAACCAGAACCAGACGAGGGATTCCCAGCCGCGGGGTTGGATGAAGGTGGCGAACATGGCGAGGAAGAATCCGGCGTACATGAAAGCGATGGATCGGCGGTAGCCAAATTTGCGGGCGAAGCCGGCGCAGAAGAAATTGCCGGCGATGCTGGAGCAGATGAGGAGGAAGAAGGCGGTGCTGACGACTTTTTGCTTTTCGGCGCTGAGCCATTTGGCGGCGTCGGGAATTTTGGCGCCGAACTGGCCGGCCTGGAGGGCGGTTTGATAGACGGCGTCCTTGGAGGAGTGGAGGTCGGGCAGGTTGCGGAGGTGCTGGGCGTGCCAGAACATGAAGGCCCACCAAGCGGTGAGGCCGCAGGCGCAGACGGTGATGGTGAGGACGGTGGTGCGGAGGACTTTGCCGCGGAAGAGGTCGAGGATACCGGGTTCGTTGGCGCCGGCGTCGCGTTTGGCAGCGTGCCATTCCTCGGGTTCGGGGACGTGGCGGCGAATCCAGAACACGAGGAGGGCGGGAAGGACGCCGACGAGGAAAACCCATTTGGGGGCGAGGTCGGCCATGAGGAAGGTGGTGAGGCAGGCAAGGAGGACGCCGAGGTTGACGCCGGTCTGGAGGACGGCGGCGATCCAGGGGCGCCAGTGTTTGGGCCAGGTTTCGGAGAGGAGGGAGGAACCGACGGCCCATTCGCCGCCGATGCCGAGGGCGGCCAGGAAGCGGAAGATGAGGAGTTGCCACCAGGTTTCCGCAAAGAAGGAGAGGCCGGTGAAGGCGGCGTAGGTGAGGATGGTGAGGCTGAGGGCGCGGCTGCGTCCGAGGATGTCGCCGAGGCGGCCGAAGAAGCCGCCGCCAAGGGCCCAACCGACGAGGAAGGCGGCCTGGATGAGTCCGCTCTTGTCTTTGACGAGTTGGTGGGCGGGGTCGGGGGTATCGATGAGTTTGGAATTGAAGAGGAGACCGGCGACGAAAGGGGCGGCGACGAGGCCGTAGAGGTGCATGTCCAGCCCGTCGAAGAGCCAGCCGAGCCAGGCGGCGATGCCGGACTTCCACTGCTGGGGGGAGAGGTCCTTGAGGGAACGCACCGGTCGGGTAGGCGTGGTGACGGCGGCGGAGGTGTTCATTTCGGTGTCGTTGAGATGGCTTTGAGGATGGCATGGGGCGCGTGGGGAGGTAAACGAGAATTCGCTGTGGAGAGTGGGCGACGGAGGGGGAGGGGGGGACGGAGGGACGGAGAGACGGAGAGACGGAGAGACGGAGGGACGAGGGGAGGCGTTGCGGGGTTCGGTTGGGAGAGGACGGAATGGCTTGGCGTCGGGGTTGGGGCGTGCGAAGCTGCTGCATCATGAATTCATTGCTTACACGGCGGTTGGCCTGTGCCCTGGTGGCGTTGGGCGTTTCGGGAGTGGCGGTCGCGGCGGCGGCGCCGGATTTGCACTATCAATTCAAGGCGGGGAGCAATTACGTGTACTCGCTGCGGTTGGAGGCGAATGAGCCGCGGTATATCTCGACGTTGAGCGGGACGGTGACGTACGCGGCAAAGACGGCGACGGCGGAGGCGATGACGTTGACGGCGAAGGGATCGTTGCAGAGCGGGCACAAGGCGAAGGAGGGGGCGGGTTATGCGCGTCCGCCGATGGGGCCGGGGATGAGCGGGATGTTGCGGGTGGGCGGATTTCGGTTTGGGGCGCCGTCGTTTATGGGCGGACCGTTTTCGACGCCGGACGAGGTGGAGATCAGCGGGAAGGGGCAGGTGTTGCGGGAGTCGGGGGACACGTCGTTGCCGCAGGCGTTGGGGGCGTTGAACCGTTTGCTGGTGGAACCGTTACCGGCGGCGGGGAAGGATTCGCTGGTGTTGGACGGGAATTGCACGGTGATTCTGGAGGAGAAGGTGTTTGTGACGCCGATGAGTTACCGGCTGAAGGAGGTACGGATGCCGGCGCGCGAGAAGGTGACGTACACGGTGGGGGCGGTGACCGGGGACACCGTGGAGATTCGCAAGACGTATGAACTGGCGACGGCGGCGAAGGTGGGCGGGGTGCCGCGGTTCGAGATGAAGGGCGAGGGCACGAATGTGTTTGATGTGAAGCTCGGGGTGCTGCGGGAGCTGGGATTGGAGGCGACGATTCTGGAGGCGAGCGAGAATGTGACGGTGCGGACGCCGCTCAAGCTGGTTTGCAAGCTGCTCGAGGGCGAGGCACTGGCTGCGGCACAAAAGGCGGCGACTTTGCCGGCACGGGCGGAGTTGAAGCCGTTGACGGATGGGGAACGGACGTCGTTGCTGGCGGATTTACGGTCGCCGGACAAGGCGCGGCGAACGGTGGCGTTGCACAAGGCGGGGTCGGTGAAACCGGCGGGGGACAAGGGGGAGGTTGCGGCATTGCTGCTACCGTTGCTGAAGGACACGGATCAGTTCACGCGGCAGCATGCGGCGAAGGGGTTGGGTGTGTGGGGGGCGTCGGATGCGGTGGAGCCGTTGCTGGCGTTGCTGGAGGATACGCAGTTCAATGTGCGGTGGGCGGCGATTGATGCGCTGGCATTCTTGCAGGACGCGCGTGCGGCCGCGCCGCTGGCGGGTCTGGTGGCGGCGAAGAAGGACACGCACCAAGCAACGGGCGCGTTGAAGGGTTTGGGGCGGGTGGCGGAGCCGGAGGTGTTGAAACTGCTGGCGGACACGAAGGCGGAGGTGCGACGGGATGCGTGCCAGATTTTGAAGGCCATCGGGACGGCTGCGAGTGTGACGGCGTTGGAAAAGGCGGCGAGCGACAAGGATCAACTGGTGTCGATGTTCGCAAAGCAGGCGTTGAAGGATGTGAAGGAGAGGAAGTGAAAGGTCCAAGGTCAAAGTTCAAAGCTCAAGGGAAGCACCTGAACAGGCGGAACGGCGGACCTTTGA
>CAZUUP010000564.1:0-4061 GCA_964623105.1 uncultured Akkermansia sp. | reverse complement strand
CGGTGCATCCCAAAGATGTTGGTGAAGGGTAAGGCCGGGCGGGGGCGGAAGCCCGCAAGGAGCGCGGCATTCATGCCGCATCAGCGTGAGGCACGCCGGGCGGGCGCGAACGCACGGCGACGTTCGGACGGTGAAGCGGTGTGAACGCCGCGCGCCAACCGCGCCTGCGGCGCTGTGCTGAAAGTGCCGCCGTTCCAGTGCAAGGCGCTCGTAATTGTTCCAACAACCTTGGGAGGTACGGCTTCCGGGCCGGGAAGCTTTTGCCTGCCGGGGCCCGCGGGCTGGGTCGCCGGCTTCACTGCGGGGCGGTGTGGTTCCGGCCGGTTGCCGTGCGTCTGCGCGGGGGGTTCCGCCCCCGGCATTTCGACTTGTCGTTTGGAGGGTGGCGCGTAGTTGTTGGGCATGATTGAACTGTTTCAGTTTCCCTGGAGCCCGTTTTGCATCGTGCAGCGGCGGATTCTGGAGTTCGGCGGCGCGCGTTTCCGCGTGGTGAACGTGCCGAACACGGACCGGTCCCGGGTGTGGCGGCTGACGCGGCAGCGGTATTACGCGGTGCCGGTGATCCGGGACGGGCGCGAGGTGGTGTTCGAGACGGACGAAAACTCGCAGGTGATCGCCAAATACCTGGATGCCAAGCTGAAGCTGGACCTGTTTCCGGCACAGTGGGAGGGCGTGCAGGATTTGCTGTGGCGGTACATCGAGAACGAGATCGAGGGGCCGTGTTTCAAGTTGAATGATGTTTATTACGAGGAGTTCGTGCCGCGCGCCGAGTGGCTGCTGTTCCTGCGGCACAAGGAGCGGAAGTTCGGGCGGGGCTGCGTCGAGAACTGGCGCACGCAGCAGCCGAGCCTGCTGGCCGAGCTGGAGGAGCGCCTCGGGCCGTTCGAGCAGATGCTGGCCACCCGGCCGTTCCTGCTGGACCACCAGCCCCGGTTCGTGGATTTCGACCTGTTCGGCATGTTGGGGAACTTTCAGTTTTCGGGTCACTATCAACTGCCGGCGGCGTTGAATCACCTGCGTGACTGGTATCGCCGGATGTCTGCGGTCCGACGGGTTGCCCCTGCTGCGCGTGAAAAACTACCTGCTTGATACCAACGTCCTGCTCCACGACCCGAATTCGCTGGTCAGTTTCCAGGACAACCAGGTGCTGCTCCCGATCGAGGTGATCGAGGAGATCGACAAGTTCAAGCGCGAGCCCAACGAACTGGGCCAGAACGCCCGGGCGGTGTCGCGCACGCTCGACCGGCTGCGTTCCCAGGGGCGGTTGAGCGAGGGCGTGTCGCTGCCCAACGGCGGGCGGCTCCGGATCGTGTTCCTCAAGCACGGCGAGGTGACCTCGATGATCCCCGGCAGCGGGGCGAGCGTGGACAGCCGCATCCTCGCGCAGTCGCTCGCGGTCAAGCGCTCGAGCGACGGCGTGCCCACCATCCTCGTCACCAAGGACATCAACCTGCGCATCAAGGCCGACGCGCTGGGGATGGAGGCGCAGGATTACGAGACGGACCGGGTGTTGCTGAAGGATCTGTACACGGGGATTTTCGAGCGGACGGTGTCGGCGGAAGTCCTGGCGCAGTTCCGGTCCCGCGGGGAGTTGGCGCTCGAACCGGGGCGCGAGTATTTCCCCAACGAGTATTGTACGCTGATCGAGGACGAGCATCCCAAGAAGACCGTCCTGACAAAGGTGGACGCCACCGGTCGCAAGCTGGTGCCGATCCTCGACTGCCGCGAGGGGGTGTGGGGCATCAAGCCGCGCAATCGCGAGCAGCATTTCGCCCTCGACGCCCTTCTCGACGACCGGATCAAGCTGGTCACGCTCATGGGCAAGGCGGGCACCGGCAAGACCCTGATCGCGCTGGCGGCGGCGCTGAAGCGGACGGTTACGGACCGGGAGTTCCGCCGGTTGGTGGTGGCGCGACCGACGATCTCCATGGGCAAGGAACTGGGTTTTCTGCCGGGTTCGCTCGAGGAAAAACTCGCGCCGTGGATGCAGCCGATTCACGACGCGCTCGAGCTGCTCGGGGACTTGAACATGGGGCACGAGCAACGGCGTCAGGCCGACCTCATGCGGTCCGGGATGATCGTGGTCGAGGCGCTCAGCTACATCCGCGGACGGAGCATCGCCAACCAGTTCATGATCATTGATGAAGCCCAGAATCTCACCCCGCTGGAGGTGAAGACCATCATCACGCGCGTCGGCGAGGGGACCAAGATCGTGTTCACCGGCGACCCCTACCAGATCGACAATCCCTACGTGGATTCCTCCTCCAACGGGTTCAACTACATCATCAGCAAGCTCCAGCGGCAGCCGATCGCGGCGCATGTCGAGTTGCAGCGGGGCGAACGCTCGGAACTGGCGGAACTGGCGGCCAACCTCCTCTAACCGCGGTCCGGTGGAGCCGGGTGCCGGGCGTCCGGCGGCAGCGCGGACCCAACCTTGGTCCGCGCAGGGACGTGCTGCGGCGCGTCCGCTACCCTTCCCCGCCGACCCGGCTGAAGCGGTGCCTGCCGGACCCCGCCTCGTCGAGCGCCCCGTGGTTTCTGCCCGGACAGAAAAAAGTTTGAATACTTCCCGCGGGTGAACCAAGTTGCGGTCCGTAATCAAGAAATGACACCCGCCATGAACATTTCCGCACTTCAAATGACGCCGCCGGCCGCCCGGCGGGGCTTCACACTCATCGAGTTGCTGGTCGTGATCGCCATCATCGGCATTTTGGCGAGCATGTTGCTGCCGGCCTTGGGTACGGCCAAATCCAAGGCGCACCGGGCCCAGTGCGTGAGCAATTTGAAGCAGACGTCGCTGGCGTTCTCGATGTACACGGCGGACTACGACGATACCTTTCCCGCCGGGGCGTCGCAGGGGGCGCTGGGGAATCAGCCCGAGGACTGGATTTGGTGGCAGAGCGCTCCCAACACCACGGCCGGGACGCCCCGGGCGATCGAGCGAAGTGCGATAGCGTTGTTCATTGGCGGGATGGCGCCCCAAGTGCGGACCAACGGTGTGTCGGTCCTGCGCTGCCCCGGCGACAAGACTTGGAAAACGCGGGTGAATCCCTTCTCGGCCAACACCCCGCCCTACACCTTCTCGTATTCGTTCAACAGTTTCGGGCAGAACAACGGCATGGCCACCTACATCGACACCGGCCGGACCACCATCGTGAAGTTCCGCACCTCCCAGATCAAACGGCCCGAGGGCAAGTTCATGCTGGTCGAGGAACGCAGCGATCCGCAGGACGGGATGGGCCTCTACGCCCCGGGCACCCAGTGGATCAATGACGGGCGCTGGGCGGGTGCGCAGGATTTGCTGACCACCCGGCACGGGCTATCTGCGGCCGCGGCATTTGGGGATTATCATGTGGAATTGCTGCGGTATGACGCGGTAAATGGCGGGACCTACGCCAATCCGCTCGCACCCTGACCCGGAGCCGGCGTGAGGGGCAATATGAGAGCGTGTCTGAAAACTCTGGAGAACCGCCGCGTGAGGGCACGCGGCCTACATGATTGGGCTGAAAAGCCCGTTGCCCGTAGGCCCGGTGCCTTCACCGGGCGGGTTTTCAAACACGCTCTGAGACATTTCTGGCTGGTCGGGATGGTGGCGGCGCTTGTTTGGTGCGGCTGCGGCAAGGGAGAGAAGACGGCGGAAGCCCCGGTGGCGGCTCCGGTCGGTGCCGAAACCCCGGCCGCTGATGCTCCCCCCGCAGCGGCAGCGACTGGTGGGGCGGCGGCGCCCGCCCGGGTGGTTTATGCGACCGAGGAATCTCTGGCGGCGTACAACAAGGAACTGCGGGCGTGGATCGAGCGAACGTCCGTCCTGCCGCAGAACGTCAAGGAGCTGAACACGCTGCGCAGTTGTCCCCGCCCGCCTCCCGCACCGCCTGGTCGCACCCTCGTGTTTGACCCGAAAACGTGGTCCGTGCATCTCGAGTAGGACGGGAGGCTTGCTCTCAAGGCGGAGGTGCGGGGATTAAGCTGCCGCTTTGGCGGTCCGGGCCGTTCTCCCTCACCCCGTCCCTCTCCATGAACCGGAGCACCTCCTCTCCCCATCCCTCTCCTCCATTCCGAAT
>CAZUUP010000563.1:0-4065 GCA_964623105.1 uncultured Akkermansia sp. | reverse complement strand
GGAGCAGGGGAACAAGCTGGCGTTCGTAGCGGTCGGCGAAGTCGGTGGCATGGATGAGGCTGAAAGTGGTGGGGGTGAGCAGTTGGCGTTTTTTGCCCTTGCTGCTGGCGTTCTTGACGAGGGTGGAGGAGTTCCATTCGCTGAAGAAGACCTTGAGGCCCTGCTGTTCGAGCCAGCGTTTGAGCAGGTAGATTTGGGTGGACTTGCCCGAGCCGTCGAGTCCTTCGACGGCAATCAGGCGTCCGGGAAAGCCGAGATCGGCAAATGTCTTCAACATGCGGCGGGTACGTTGGGGAAGGGCTGGAGCGGTGACAACCCATTTTTGGCCGGAAGGTTGGTGGCGAGGTTGGACGACGACGGATGCGCAGCGTTTGGATCCGGTTTGAGAAACATGGAGAACGCGGGGTCGAGCGCGGGGCTTGCGTTCAAGGTTTTCGTGGTGCGATCAAGGTTTGCCAACGCGGCGCCGATGCTTTAGCAACACGCGTTCTCGAGAATCTGGATATGAGTCCGATACAGTCTGGCAAAACATTTACGGCGGACCGGATGGCGGTGCGTGTCTTTGGCGCGGCGGCGGAATTGGTCGCGGAAGCGGCGGCGATGGCGCAGCGGCGGTTGCAGGGCGCGATCAAAGAGCGGGGTTCGGCGGCGGCGATCCTGGCGACGGGCAATTCGCAGTTGCAGTTCCTGGACATGCTGGTGAAGAACGGGGGGGTGGACTGGTCGCGAGTGGTGTTGTTTCACATGGATGAGTATCTGGGGATCGGGCCGGAGCATCCGGCAAGTTTTGCGCATTACATGCACCAGCGGGTCGAGGAGCGGGTGCATCCGCGGGAGTTTCACTATTTGTGCGGGGATTCCCCGGAGCCGATCAAGGAATGTGAGCAGTATGAACAGTTGCTGCGGGCGCAGCCGATCGATCTCTGCGTGCTGGGGGTGGGGGAGAACGGGCATCTGGCTTTCAATGATCCGCCGGTGGCGGATTTCGAGGACGACCGATGGGTGAAGCTTGCGCGGCTGGATGAATCGAACCGGCGGCAGCAGATGGGTTATGGGTATTTCAAGTCCCTGGCGGAGGTGCCGCTGTATGGGATCACGTTGACGATTCCGGCGCTGTGTTCGGCGCGGGAGGTGTTGTGTCTGGCGCCGGGTCGGCGGAAGGCGGAGGTGGTGCGGCGGTTGTTGCGGGAGGACGTTTCGCCGCGTTGTCCGGCGTCGTTTCTGCGGTTGCAACCGCAGGCGCATCTGTTGCTGGACGCGGAATCGGGCAGTCTGCTGTGAGCAGGGGACGGGTGGAAGGGGGTGTCGGGAAGGTGGTGGGGCGTGGGGCGAGAGGTTTTGCGGAGGTTGTTTACGGGTTGACCGGTGGCGGGGCGGAATTAGCCTCCGGGCATGGATCATTCGCCGGGTTTTCTAAAAGTTGTGAACGAGGCGCGGGCGCGCGTGAAGGAGGTTTCGGTGGCCGAGGCGCGGGCGCGGTTGGCGGCGGGTGGGCGGGTGGTGCTGGTGGATGTGCGGGAGGACGGGGAGTGGGACAAGGGCCATGCGGTCGAGGCCATCCATATTGGAAAAGGGGTGCTGGAGCGGGACATCGAGAAGGTGCTGCCGGATCCGGGGGTGGAGATCATCATGTATTGTGGCGGGGGGTTTCGCTCGGCGCTGACGTGTGAGGTGTCGCAGCGAATGGGTTACGGGAACGTGTTTTCGCTGGCCGGGGGTTACAAGGCGATGGTGGCGGCCGGTTGGCCGATGCGGACGGGTGCGTGAAGCTGGAGGAGAATCATTATGAAGAGACTGATCATGGCGTTGGTGTTGGGGTGGTCGGTGGTGGATGTACTGGCGCAGGCGGGGCGTCCGGCGGCGAAGTTGCCGGGTGAAGTGGCCACGCTGGCGGGGGTCGAGGTGGTTGGCACGCCGGGGCCGGGGAGCAACGTGGTGGTGATCGTGCGGGTGACGCTGGAGCCCGGGGCGGCGATTTATTCGAGCGCACCGATGGACCGGGCAGTGGTTCCGGCCTCGTTGTATCTGTCCACGCCGCGGCCGATCACGGTGCTGCCGATTGTGTATCCGACGCCGCGGAAGCAGCCGATTCCGGGGACGACGCGGGAGCGGTTGGTTTATGAGGAGGGCCTGGAGGTGAAGGTGCCGGTGACGATGAACAATTTTGTGGTGCTGCCGGCGACGATACCGGCGGTGCTCAATTATCAGGCGGTGGGGAAGGGGCCGGCGATGCTGCCGCCGCGGCAGTTGCGGTTCACGGTGACCTTGCCGAAGCCGGCGCCTGCGGTTCCGCCCAAGAAATAGGACCGGCGGGGCGCGGGGCGGAAGGTCGAGGAGATGCTCCGATTCGGGGGAGCAGGTCGGTCAGATGCCGAGGTTGGCGAGGGTGCGACAGACGGCGTTGGCGACGGCGACGAGCTTGGGATGGGAGTCTTCGAAGCGGTTGACGGAGGCGGAGAGGCCGGCGAGCGAGTGTTTGAGGAGGTCAGGATCGCGGCGTTCGCGCGTGGCCTCGTGGGTGGAGAGATCGGTGAAGCCGGCGATGCTCTGGGCTTCCTCGCCGTGGGTGTGGGAGAGGGTGGCGATCTCGGATTTGAGGTCTGAAACCAAGCCGATCAATTCGTCGCGGGTCTCGGGTTTGAGCGCGCCGGCGGATTGGATGCGGGCTTCAATTTTTGCGAGGGTGTTGTGGATCATGGTTGTCGGTTGGCGGCTGGACAGTTGCAACGGCGTTGGTGCTTCAGTTTCGAACGGGGGAAACAATAGTGCCGGGCAACCGGGAACGGAATGGAGATTTTTCAGAATCGAGCGGACGGGTTCGGGGCGGTGGCGTGTGACGGGGCGGGCTAGCGGGAGGATTGCAAACGCGCGAGGACGGTGGCGGGCGGGAGGCCGGTGATGGCGATGGTTTTGTGGCGGGAAGTCCGGCCGCGAAGGAGTTGCACGGAATGGCGCGGGCAATCGAGGATTTCCGCCAGCCAGCGAAGCAGTGCGTCGTTGGCGGCGGAATCGACGGGCGGGGCGGTGATCTGGATTTTGAGTTCGTCGCCGACGGATTCGCCGATGGCGTTGCGGCGGGTCCGTGGGTGCAATTTGATGGCGAGGCGCGTCCCGTCGGCGTGGGCGTGGAGGAAGGCGGGGAGGCTCATGGCACGATGAGGCGGGCGGGCGGGGATGCGAGGGGTTGGGTGGAGACGGCCGGAGCAGCGGTGCGGCGGGCCTTGAGGCGCACGTAGGGGGGGATGAAGCGGCTGCGGTGCCCGAAGCTGCCGGGCCAGCCTTTGTCGTCGTCGTGGCGCGGTTCGCGAAGGTCTTCGATGACGAAGCCGGCGCGGCAGAGGCCGCCAATAAGGTCGTCCCAGCGGTGGAGGAATTCGAGCGTGCCGGCTTCGCGGACGCGGGAGGGGGTGGCGGGAGGCAGTGGGCCGTTGCGGTAGTAGGGTTCGCGCACCAGGTAGCCGTCGAGAAGGGGATTGAGGTCGGCCTGCAGATTAACGGGTTGCTTGTGCTGGCTGACGTAGAGGCCGCCGGGGGGCAGGAGGCGGGCAACTTCGCGATAAACGAGATGAACGTCGGGGACGTAGCAGGTGCTCACCGGTTGCGAAACGATGTCGAAGCTGGCGTCGGCCAGCATGGGGAGGTCCTCCATCGAAGCGGCGATGGTGGTGACGGCAAGGCCGCGTTCGGCGGCGATGCGGCGGTCGAGTTCGAGCATTTCGGTGCTGATGTCCACCACGGTGACCAGGGCGCCGGCGGCGGCGAAAAGGACGCTTTGATAGCCGCCGCCGCTGGCGAGGCAGAGGATGCGCTTGCCCCGCACGTCGGGGCCGAGCCAGCCGCGGCCGTCCACGGCGCGAAGCGGGTTTTCGAAGTCCTTGTCGGTGGCGGGATTGGTGTGGGCTTTTTTCTGGCGGACGCGGTCGTCCCACGCTTTTCGGTTATGTTCGTGAATGGGATTCATACGGGCGGACCACTTGGTACCGAGGCTGGGGCGAGATTGCAATAGACCGGGACGGGGACGCGGTGTTCGGGGGTGGAATGGCAGGAAGCTGGGCATGGCTTGAG
>CAZUUP010000562.1:0-4065 GCA_964623105.1 uncultured Akkermansia sp. | reverse complement strand
TCTTCTTTTGGGTGATGTTTTTCATGGTCTTTGCCTTTCGCTTTTGAAGAGCCGCCCATTCGGTTTCCAGCCGCAGTTGAGTCAACTCAGGTTGTTTTGCTGAGGAGAGCCTACGCTGGCCATTTGGGTCTGGGTATTGGAGCAGCCACGTCCTGCGGCTAGGTGAAACCATTAGGTCCCGGTCGCAAGGGATGAAGCTCCATTCGAGCGACTGGCGGGTGGCTTGCCAAAGTTCCCCCCGGCTTCGTCAGATGCCGAACCACTTCAACCCTGCGGTCGCCAGGCCGAGGAAAAAGAAAAAGCCCGCCACATCCGTCACGGTCGTGAGGAAGATGCTGGAGGCCAGCGCCGGATCGAGCTTCACCGCGCGCAGGCCGAGCGGGATCAGCACCCCGGACAACACGGCGGCCAGTTGGTTCAGCAGCATGGCCAGACCGGCCACGCATCCCAATGTCAGGCTCCCTTTCCAGAGCCAGCCGATGACACCGACGACCACGCCGATGGCCAGGCCGTTGACCAGGCCGAGGGTGATTTCCTTGCGGAGGGCCCGGCGTCCGTCGCCGGGCGTCAGTTCGCCGAGGGCGAGGTCGCGGATGATGATGGTGAGGGTTTGCATGCCCGCGTTGCCGCCCTGTCCGGCGACGATGGGCAGGAACACGACCAGCGCGGTCCATTGCGCGATCGTGCTCTCGAACAGTCCGACCGTGGCCGCCGCGAGAAAGGCGGTGCCCAGATTGATGAAGAGCCACGGCAGCCGGCGTTTGACCGAGATTTGCCACGGCGTGAGTGCGCGTTCCTCGCCGGAGAGGCCGACCATCAACTGCATGTCCTCGGTGGCTTCCTTGCGTGCGATTTCCAGCGCGTCGCTGGCACGCACGACGCCAACCAACTGGCCGTCGGACTCGAGGACCGGGAGGCCGAGATAATGGTAATGCTCGAACTTCCGCGCCAGTTCCTCCTGATCGTCGGTCACCCGCACAAACTTCACGTCGCGGTTCATGATCTCGATCATGCGTCGTTCGGCGCGACGGAAGACCAGGTCGCGCAAACTGACAATGCCGACCAGCCGTTGCGAGGTGTCGGTGACGTAGAGATATGCGATGTCCTCGGTGCGTTCATCCTGGGCGCGGGTCCGGAGCAGGTCACGGACCTGCTCGACCGTCATGTCTTCGCGCAGGGCAATGAAACGGTTGGTCATGATGCCGCCGGCGGTGTCCTCGGGGAACTTGAGCAGGGCGCGAATGGCCACGGTCGCCTCGCCGGTGAGGGCGGCGAGGGTTGCGCGGCGTTGCGCGGGCGGCAGATGTTGGAGGATGTCGGCGGCCTCGGCGGCGGGAATCCGGGACAGCAGGGCGGCCAGTTGTTCTGGCGTGAAGGCGCGCAGCAGGTCTGGCAGGCGCTCTTCCTCGATCTCGGCCAGCGTCGGGGCGGCCTTTTCCGGGGGCAGTTGTAGGAGCAGGGAATGGGCCGCCGCGGTGTCCAGCCGTTGGAGCCGGTCGGCGAGATCGGCCGCGTGGAGGTGCAGGTATTCGTCGAGAATTACCGGGGTGGTGTCAGACATGTCAGGGGTGAGTTTGGCGGCATTTTTTGCGGGGATTCGTTCTGCGGCGGCTGATGCTGAACATCGGGAGAATCAGCCGCTGGAAATGGACCGGTTGACGCAGACGGAGGACGATTCCCAGTCAGTTAAGAGTGTTCACGACGACTAGGTTAGCTGGCGGGATTCGGGCCGTGGAATCCGGTCCGATGGAGCATCGATCATCCGACGGCCTCGACCCATAGCACCGCGTGGCGGGTCAGTTCGGGGCCGGTCTTGAGCTTGAGCTTGCGTTTGATGCTGCCGCGGTGGGCCTCGACCGTCCGGGGGCTCATGCCCAGGCGTTGCGAAATCTCCTTGGTTTCCCTGGCCTTGCCGATGAGCGTGAACACCTCCAGTTCGCGATCGGTGAGCAGTTCCACCGGCGACAGGGTTCCGGCCCGCTGAGGCTTGCCGGCCAAGCTGTCAAAGAGGCGGGTCGAAACGCCGTCACTCACATAAATCTGTCCGCTCAACACGTGGCGGATGGCGGCGATGAGTGATTGACCGTCCTGCTGCTTGGAGACGTAACCGCGACCGCCAGCCCGAAGCACCCGCTCGGCAAAGAGGGTTTCATCATGCATTGAAAGCACGAGCACCGGCAGCCCGGGTCGCAGCACGCGGACATCCCGGATAAGTTCGAGGCCGCTGCGACCCGGCAGGTTGATGTCGGCCAGCACCAGATCGGGTGCCAGTTTTTCGATGGCGGCCAGAGCGGCGCGAGCGGTCACGGCTTCGCCGCAGACCACGAGGTCGGGTTCGCGATTGATCTGGGTGGTGAGTCCCTCGCGCAGGACCGCGTGGTCATCCACGATGAGAATCCGTTTGCGGGCGGGGACCGGAGCCGGCTTCGGCGTATTGCGGGTGGGCTTGGGCATGGCGGTTAATGCAGGGTGAGGGACGATTTTACCGGCGACCAGGGAACGGTGCAGGAAACAATGGCGCCGCGCGGATGCCGCGGCGTCACGGTGAGCGTTCCCCGAATCAAGGTGGCGCGATATTGCATGATCCGCAGCCCCAGTCCCCGTCGCTCGGGGGCGAGCGGAATCAGGCCCGTGCCATTGTCGGCAACGCGGAGGAGTATCTGGCCGGGGTCGCTCCGCAGCGAGATGCTGATGGCGCGGGGGCGGCCGTGTTTGAGGGCGTTGTTCACGGCTTCCTGGGTGATGCGATAGAGATGGCCGGCGAGGGTGACGTCCGGCCGGGGGCCGGGTTGCGGGCAGATCAGGCGGCAGCGGATGCCATGCAACTCCGTGGTCTGCGTGGCGAGATCGCGCAATGCCTCCAGCAAGCCCTCGGGTCCATCCCCAATCGGTGACAGCCCGCGCGCCATGCGGCGGGCATCCTCGATGGCTTTGCGGACAAGGTCGAAAATGCGGGCCGCGGAGCCGGCCTCCGGCATCCGGCGCTCGGTCAGTCGTTCCCGCAGCACATTGGCAAGGTAGGCCACGCCGCCGAGCTGCTGCCCCAGGCCATCGTGCAAATCCTGGGCGAAACCACGCCGCTCCCGGGCGCTGATTTCCAGCACCTCCCGTTCGAGTTGCCGGCGGCGGGAGACATCCCGCACAAACCAGCGGGTTTGGACCAACCGCCCCCGCTCCCACAGGCCGTCGGCATCCACGAGGGCGAAGCGGGACTCGCCCCGCGACGTGGTGAATTCGAGCGACGAGTTTTGCAGCGTTTCCCGGTTTGCCAGGCGTTTTAGGACGGCAGCGGCTGGCGCGGGATCGGGGGAAAAAGTATCCACGCCACATCCCACAACGTGCTCGCGGGTTCGCTCCAACATGGCAAGAAACGCGCGATTGGCGCGCAGCACCAATCCGGCGGGCGACACGAGGATGAGGCCGATCGAGGCATGCTCGAAAAGATCGTCCAACTCGCGTTGGCGCCGTGCCAGGCTTTCATTCAACTCAAAGTGCTCGCTGATGTCGCGGGCGATGGTTGAAAAACCGGTGAGTCTTCCGGCCGGATCGCGAACCGGGGAGAGTGTCAGCGAAACCTGAATGAGCCGCCCATCCTTGCGCAGCCGCTCGGTTTTGTACATGGCCACCAGCCGGCCACGGCGGACGCGCGCCAGGAGTTGCCGATACTCGTCGCGCCGTCCGGGCGGCACGAGCAGGCGACTGGAATGCCCAATCATTTCATCCGCGGAATAACCAAAGATCCGCTTGGCGGCGGCGTTCCAAGTCGTGATCGTCCCATCGAACCGGCGGGCAAAAATCGCGTCGTTCGAGTTCTCCACGATGGCCGCCAGTTGGTTGCGCAATTCTTGCCCGCCATGGGAAGTGCGGGCGGGCCGCCGCCGCCGTGCCGCCGGTCCCCTGGTCTGGCTCGGCGGGCGTGCCTGGGCGGCTTTCGCCGATGGTTTGGCAGGTTTGCGCACCGGGGAAGAGTGCCGGGTGTTCGGCGTGAAAGCAGCAACGAAGAATCGTCCGCTAGCGCGTTTCCATGAATTATGTAGCTGCGCTGGCGACTGTTTTCCCCTCACC
>CAZUUP010000561.1:0-4068 GCA_964623105.1 uncultured Akkermansia sp. | reverse complement strand
GTTCCAAACTCCCCGACCTCTCCGCCCTCGGTGTCCTTTTCAATGAGTCACTGCGCCGAAGTGACCCGAACCGACTGCACGCTTGCCTTAACCGCCCCGTTGGCGAACTGTCTCGCCCATGCAATTTCCGGCGGACCTCATGTTCGCACCACGCGCCCCCGACGACAAAACCCGCATCGGCCTCGGTGTCGGCGTCATTGTCGAGGATGGCCGGGGCGGCATCCTTCTCGAAAAGCGGGCCGATTGCGGTTGGTGGGGACTTCCCGGCGGACGCGTCGAAGTTGGCGAGTCCATCCAGCAGACCGCCGAACGTGAAATTGCCGAGGAAACCGGCCTCCGCATCTCCGTCCACCGCCTCCTCGGCGTTTACTCCGAGACTCCTGGCCGCATCATCACCTATCCCGACAACGGCGACGTCGTTCACAAAATCGACCTCGTCGTCGTCGCCCGGATACTGTCCGGATCCCTCCGCCTCAGTCACGAAAGCGAGCGGCTCGAATTCCGCACCGCCGCCGATCTCCCCACCCCCGTCGTCCCGCCCGCCGAAGCCCCCCTTCGCGATTATTTCGGTGGTGCCAGCGGGGTCATCCGATAATAGAAATCGCCTATGGTCATCAGCCGAACCCCCTTTCGCATCTCCTTCTTCGGCGGCGGCACCGACTATCCAGCGTGGTACCGCCAACACGGCGGTTGCGTCATCGCTGCCACCATCAATAAGTATTGTTACCTTACCTGCCGCTACCTCCCCCCGTTTTTTGAACACCGCATCCGCGTCGTTTACTCCAAAATCGAGGACTGCCTCACCGTGGACCAGATTGCCCACCCAGCCGTCCGCGAGACCCTCCGCTACCTCCAACTCGACCGCGGCCTTGAAATCCACCACGACGGCGACCTTCCCGGCCGCAGCGGAATGGGTTCCAGTTCCGCCTTCACCGTCGGACTCCTCCACGCCCTCCGCGCCCTCCAAGGCCAGATGATGGGCAAACGCCAACTAGCGGTGGAATCTCTCCGCATTGAACAAGATTTCCTCAAGGAAACCGTCGGCTCCCAAGATCAGGTCTGCGCTGCCTATGGCGGACTCAACTTCATCCACTTCCATCACAACGGCGACTTCTCCGTCCGCCCCGTAACCGCTTCCCAAGACCGCGTCCGGGAACTCCAGTCCCACCTGATGCTCTTCTACACCGGCATCAAACGCACCGCCTCCACCATCGCCTCCAGTTACGTGACCAACATGGACGCCAAGGCCGCCGTGCTGAGACGGTTCATGAACATGGTCGAGGAAAGCGCCGCCATCCTCAACGGTGACCGGCCCATACACCTATTCGGCGAACTCCTGCACGAAGCTTGGACCGCCAAACGCAGTCTCGGCGGCATGATCTCCAACACCTTGGTGGACACCCACTACGAAGCCGCCCGCGCCGCCGGTGCCCTCGGCGGCAAACTGCTTGGCGCCGGCGGTGGCGGCTTCCTCCTCCTTTTCGTCCCGCCCGAACGCCAACCTGCCGTCCGCCAGGCCCTCGCCCGCCTGATCCAGGCGCCTTTCGAATTCGAATACTCCGGCAGCCAGATCATCTTCTACGATCCCCAGGAGGACTTCGCCACCCAGGACAAAGCCCGACTCGCCCGCCAAATCGATGCCTTTCAGGAACTCGACGGCGGCTCACCCCCCTGATCCGCGCCCGCACCTCGCCAGCAATTTCTTTTCCTTTACCGCCGCCGAATCTACCTTACCCGACATCTGATGAGCTCGACCGCCCAAAACACCGCGTCCAACGCACCCATCACCTCCCTCACCAAAGGCGACTTGATTGCCTTCGAGGAAGACATCGCCGCCGAATTCAACCAGGCCAAAATCCGCGCACCCATCCACCTCTACAGCGGCAACGAGGACGCCATGCTCGAAATCTTCCGCCACATCCGGGCCGAAGACTGGGTCCTCTGCTCCTGGCGGAGCCACTACCAATGCCTCCTCAAAGGCGTCCCCCCAGCCGAACTCAAGGCCGAAATCATGGCCGGCCGCTCCATCTCCCTCTGCTTTCCCGCCTATCGCATCCTCTCCTCCGCCATCGTCACCGGCGTCCTCCCCATCGCCGTTGGCCTCGGCCTTGCCATCAAGCGCAGCGGCGGTACCCATCAGGTCCATTGCTTCATGGGCGAAATGACCTCCGAAACCGGCAGCGCCCACGAATGCATGAAGTATGCGCGCCAGCACGACCTCCCCGTCCGCTGGATCATTGAGGACAACGGCAAATCCGTCTGCACCGACACCCGTGCCGTCTGGAATTCCCCCGTCCTCACCCACGAGGACACTGCCGACCCACGCATCACCTACTACCGATACCAGACCCGTTACCCCCACGCCGGCGCCGGCCAACGTGTTCAATTCTGATATGCGCTACTTCGACGAAATCAAACGCTCGATGAACCATCTCGCCGACGACCCGCGCGTCGTGTTTCTCGGCCAGGCGGTCGCCTGCCCCGGCACCGCCATGTCCAACACCCTCACCGACGTTCCAAAACATCAACTCCTCGAACTCCCCGTTGACGAAGACATGCAGATGGGCATGGCCAACGGCCTCGCCATCGCCGGCCAGATTCCCGTAAGCATCTTCCCCCGTTGGAACTTCCTCATCCTCGCCCTCAACCAGATTGTCAACCACCTCGACAAATTCGCCCTCATGTCCAACGGCCGCTACCAACCAAAAGTCATCATCCGCACCGGCATCGGCTCCGAACGCCCCCTCCATCCCCAACACCAGCACGTCGGCGACTACACCGACGCCCTCCGGCTCATGTGCCCCCGCATCGAAGTCATCCGCCTCGATGAACCCGACCAAATCTTCCCCGCCTACCAGCACGCCCTCGGCCGTACCGACGGCAAGAGCACCCTCCTGGTCGAATACGGCGACTACTACAGCGAGAAATAATCCCCTCACCACCACCGCCCGCCCAACATGGACACCCCTCCCCTCGGCCCTTGGCCCCTGATGCAGAACAACATCACCCGCCAGGACCTTGACACCCTCATCGATTTCCTTCGCCAACCCGACCCCATCCTCACCCAGTCCACCCAGGTCCGCGCCTTCGAGCAGGAATGGTCCGCCTGGCTCGGCGTCCGTCACAGCGTCTTCGTCAATTCCGGCGCCTCCGCCAACCTCCTCACCATGGCGGCCCTCCGCGAACTTCACGGCCCCGGCGAAATCATCGTCCCCACCCTCACTTGGGTCTCCGACATCGCCTCCGTCCTCCAGGCCGGCCTAACCCCGGTATTCGTGGACATCCACCCCCGCACCCTTTGCATGGACAACGACCAGGTCCTCGCCCGCCTGACCCCCAACACCCGCGCCGTCTTCCTCACGCACGTCCTCGGCTACAACGGCCTGAACCGCCGTCTGCTCGAGGAGCTGCGGGCGCGCGGCATCCCGCTGTTCGAGGACGTGTGCGAGTCGCACGGCGCGACGTTCGGCGGCAGGAAGCTCGGCACCTTCGGCCTGGCGTCGAACTTCTCGTTCTACTACGCGCACCATCTCAGCACGATCGAAGGCGGCATGGTCTGCACCAACGACGCGGAACTGTACGACACGGTGCGCATGCTCCGCTCGCACGGCCTCGTTCGCGAACTGGACTCCGACAGCCGCAAGCGCGAATACGCCGATGAGCATCCGGACCTCAACCCCGAGTTCATCTTTGCCCACGCCGGCTACAACGTGCGCAGCACGGAGATCAACGCGGTGATCGGCCGTTCGCAGCTGCGGCGCCTGGACGAAGGCGTGCGCCGCCGCACGGAGAACCTGCATCTCTTTCTGAAGCACCTCGACCCCGCCGCGTACCGCACCGATTTCGCGACGGAAGGCAGCAGCAACTACGCCTTCACGCTGATCCTGAACGAGCCGCGTCCGGCGTTGTGCGAGCGCGTCATGGCGTCGCTGCGCGGCGCCGGCGTCGAGTTCCGGCGCGGCACGGCGGGTGGCGGCAATCAGGTGCGTCAGCCGTACCTGCGTCGGCTTCTCGGATCAGAGGCGTGGCGCGACTATCCTCGTGCCGATCACGTGCATTTTTACGGCT